>JAOZOL010000036.1 GCA_029933295.1 Desulfobacterales bacterium
TTTAACTTGGTAGCGGGGACAGGATTTGAACCTGTGACCTTCGGGTTATGAGCCCGACGAGCTACCAGACTGCTCCACCCCGCATCAATAAAAAATATTTATATATCCGGTAGGTGGCGGCGTTGTCAAGATTTTTTTGACGTAATCAGTTTTTTGATTTTGCGGATCAAAGTTTGTGTTTGATTTTTAGCTGGTGAATCATCCGCACATTTGATGAATATGTGTTTGGTGCGGCTCGTCTGGCCGCTGACAATTTCAATGCAAGATTTCGGTATGCCCAGTTCTTTTGAAAGAAATTTGACACACATCTTGTTTGCCGCACCGTCTATGGGCGGCGCGGTCAATCGGATTTTTAAGGCATCATCATATAACCCTGTAACGGCATTTTTAGATGCCCTGGGTTGCACATGGATTTTAAAACTTATGCCGTCGTTATTTTTTTTAATGTCAAACATTTATAAGAAGGTGTAAGGTTTAAGACCATGCAGGCGTTATTCTGATGTTGCGGTTATGATCCATTTTTTTAACTGGTTGTAATCATCGGTCGTGGGTATGTCCGGAAATTCCGCCACAACGTTTTCGGGGGGCCTGAATAAAAATGATGCATCCGCTTTTTTCAGCATGGAAATATCATTGTAGGAATCGCCGAATGCGATTACCCTGTAATTGAGTCCTTTTAAGGCTTCAACAACTTTTCGTTTTCCGTCTGGCTGTCTCAAGGTATAGCCTGTGATTGATCTGTCAGGGTCCACAATTAAGGAGTTGCAGAACAGGGTCGGGCGGCCGAGTTTTTCCATCAAAGGATCTGCAAATTCAACAAAGGTATCCGACACGATGATGATTTGATAATTTGTCCGTGTCCAGTCAAGAAATTCAACTGCTCCGTCAAGGGGATCAATTTTTTTGATGACAGCCTGAATATCGCTGAGTTTTAGTCCGTTCTCATTAAGGATAGAAAGCCGTTTTTTCATCAATACATCATAGTCCGAGATGTCACGGGTGGTCAGTTTGAGTTCTTCGATGCCGGTTTTTTTTGCCACATTGATCCAGATTTCAGGAACAAAAACACCTTCTAAGTCCGAACAGAGTATTTGCATAAGTTATTCCTTACCAGTTGATATTTTTAAGCTGCCATGGGGTCTGTTGATTATCCCTCGATTCTTATCGGCAAGGGTTCGTCGGCGATGACTTCTAACGAGGCTATTTTTGCCAGGGCTTTTTTGACCTGGGCTTCCCTGGCCTGATGGGTGAGCATGAAGATAGGGACCGCACCGTTTAATTTTTGTTCCGTTTGATGAACGGACTTGATGCTGATATCATGGTCTCCGAGAATCCCTGAAATTTTTGAAAGAACGCCCGGCTGGTCTAAGGCGGAAAATCTGAAATAATAGATTGAGGATATTTCATCAATGGGGTGGATCGGAATGTTACGTATATTTTCCGTCTGAAAAGAAAGCATGGGGACTCTTGACACGCTTTTGTTTAAAAGCGCACGGGAAATATCGACGATATCGCTGATTGCGGCACTTGCGGTCGGCATCATTCCGGCACCGTGGCCGTAAAGCATCATATCGCCGACAGCGTCTCCTGAAATGGTCACCGCGTTTAATGATCCGTTTACATTTGAAAGCGGGTTTGACAGCGGGATCATGGTGGGATGCACCCTGGCTTCAACGGATTCCCCCGCAAATTTGGTTATAGCCAGAAGTTTGATTTTATATCCGTATTGATCAGCAAAATCAATATCCATGGGGGTTATTTTTGTTATCCCTTCAACATAGATATCTTTTAGATTAATTTCCATGCCGAACGCAATGGAAGACAGGATTGCCAGCTTATGCGCTGTGTCAAATCCTTCAATATCAAGCGTTGGATCTGCTTCGGCAAACCCTTCGGCCTGGGCACCGGCCAGTGCACTTTCAAATGAAACCCCTTCATCGGTGATTTTGGATAAAATATAGTTGCATGTGCCGTTTAAAATACCACAGATGGATTGTATGTGATTGGCGACAAGGGTTTCGCGCAGGGTCTTGATAATCGGCATACAGCCGGCGACACTGGGCTCAAAGGCGATGGTCACGCCTTTGGCTGCTGCTGCTTTAAATAACAGGTTTCCCTGTGAAGCGAGCAAAGCCTTGTTGGCTGTTACAACATGCTTGCCGTTATCAATGGATTTTAGAATAAGGTCATATGCGATGGTTTCACCGCCGATCATTTCAAGAATGATCTCAATGTCCGGGTCATCCACAATTTCAAATGGGTCTGTTGTCAATACCCCGTCTTTAAACGTAATTCCCCGGTCCCTTTGAAGGTCTAAGTCTGCTGCCCGTTTAAGTATCAGTTTTGCACCGAGCCTTGAGGTGATAAGGGATTCGTTTTCCAACAGGATTTTTGCGATGCCGGTTCCCACCGTTCCCAATCCCAGTATTCCGATATTTATTTCTTTCATAAAATCATATTCCTTTGGTTACAAAATCTTTTTGATTCCCCTGACCGCCTGGTTGATGCGCATATTATTTTCAATTAAGGCAAACCTGACATATTCATCGCCGTATTCGCCGAAACCGATGCCCGGTGCGACGGCAACCTTGGCTTTTCTTATCAGCATTTTAGAAAATTCCACAGAGCCCATATCGATATATTGATCCGGTATTTTGCCCCAGACAAACATGGTGGCTTTGGGCGGCGGAATTTCCCATCCGGCTCTGTGTAGTCCTTTGATCAGGGCATCTCTTCTGGATTTATAGGTATCACATATTTCTCCGACACATTCCTGGGGCCCGTTTAATGCAATAATGGATGCAATCTGAATCGGCTGAAATATGCCATAATCCAGATAGCTTTTGATTCGTCTTAATGCACCGACTGTTTCAGCGTTACCCACGCAAAAACCCACACGCCATCCGGCCATGTTATAGCTTTTTGAAAGCGAGAAAAATTCAACCCCTACATCTTTAGCACCTTTGGCCTGGAGAAAACTCGGGGGCTTGTAACCGTCAAAAACGATGTCTGCGTAAGCAAAGTCATGAATGACCAGGATGTCATGTTCTTTGGCAAACGCTACAATTTTTTCAAAAAATTCTATATCAACCGTTTCCGTGGTCGGGTTATGCGGAAAACAGAGGATGATTACTTTGGGCTTGGGCCAGGTCTGTTTCGTGGTGGCGATTAAATTTTCAAAAAAATTTGTATCCGGCCCAAGGGGCACATACCGGACGTCGGCTCCTGAAATGATTGCCGAATAAGGATGAATGGGATAAGTCGGATTCGGAGCCAGTACAACATCACCGGGGCCGATAGATACCAGCATTAAATGGGAAATGCCCTCTTTGGCGCCAATGGTGACGATGGTTTCAGTTTCCGGGTCGATATCCACGTCAAATTTACGCCCGTACCAGTCAGCAATGGCCATCCTGAGTTTTCTGATTCCCATGGACGCAGAATATCTATGATTGTGGGGTTTTTTTGCCGCTTCGATAAGTTTGTCTACTATATGTTGAGGTGTTCCCAGGTCCGGGTTCCCCATCCCTAAGTCAATAATGTCTTCACCAGCATGCCGGGCATCCATCTTAATTTTGTTTACTGCTGCAAAAACGTATTCAGGGAGGCGGTTTAGCCTTGAAAAAGTTTTCATAATCAACCTCTTATTTTTTTACTGAACTCTAATTGTAGAATAACGTCGTGTTTAGTTACACCACTTGTCAAATTATGTCAAAAAAATTGTTTTGACTTTATTGGTTGTTTACGGTATCAAACTCTATTTTTTTGGTAATGAAAATGATTGAAGAGCGAAGATAACATATGACAAAGTCAAAGAAATCTTTAACATACGCGGATGCCGGCGTTGATATTGATAAAGCCAACGTGTTTGTCAATGCCATCAAGAAAATTGCCTCGCAGACTCCCAGAACCGGCGTGATGGGAGAAATCGGGGGCTTTGGGGGCCTTTTTTCACTGAATACGGCGGATTATGAAAGGCCGGTACTCGTCAGTTCCACTGACGGAGTGGGCACAAAGCTAAAAATTGCGTTTATGATGGATAAGCATGACACCATCGGCATTGATCTGGTTGCCATGTGTGTTAATGATGTGGTGGTTCAGGGCGCAAAGCCGCTTTTCTTTTTGGATTACCTTTCCATGGGGACATTAAACACCGATGTAGCTGAACAGATTGTTAAAGGCGTGGCTGAAGGGTGTTCTTTATCACAATGTGCATTGATTGGTGGTGAAACTGCTGAAATGCCGGGCTTGTATAATGATAATGAATATGATCTTGCCGGGTTTTCCGTTGGGATCGTTGATAACGATAAGATTGTGGATGGTTCGGAAATCCGTGTCGGCCATAAACTTGTCGGGATTGCGTCATCCGGACTTCACAGCAACGGGTATTCACTGGTTCGTAAAATATGTTTTGATGTTTTAAAGTTAGATGTTGATTCCTATGTTCCTGAGTTCGGTAAAACCCTTGGCGAAGAGCTGATAACACCGACAAAAATATATACTGAAACCATACTGCGCCTGATAAAAGATTTTCCGGTTCATGGCCTGGCGCATATCACCGGCGGCGGCATTGAAGAGAATATTGTCAGAATATTGCCTGCGGCCGGTAATGTTGAAATCAAAAGCGGATCATGGGAAATGCCACCGGTTTTTAAATATCTGCAGGAAGCCGGCAATGTAAAAGATGTTGAAATGTGGCGTACCTTTAATAATGGTATCGGCCTTATTGTCGTGGTTCCGGAAGATGCTGCCCAGGACGTTGTTGAACGCGCGGCCGGGATGAATGAAAAAGCCTATGTAATTGGTGAAGTTGTTCAAAAAAAGAAGTCCGCAGCAGGGCGGATTAAGTGGGTATATTGAGAATTCTCGGTATCGAAAGCTCCTGTGATGAGACCGCAGCATCGGTTGTTGAAGATGGCGTAAATATTTTATCATCAGTGGTATCATCCCAGGTTAATGTGCATCATCCCTATGGGGGCGTGGTTCCGGAGCTTGCGTCACGAAAGCACATAGAAATGATCGTGCCTGTTGTCAGCGAATCACTCTTTACAGCCGGTATTGATGGAGCCCAGGTGGATGCGGTGGCAGTCGCCCAGGGGCCGGGGCTGGTAGGCGCGTTGCTTGTGGGTTTTTGTTTTGCAAAAGCGTATGCATTTGCATCAGATATCCCCTGGATCGGTGTTGATCATCTAAAAGGGCATATCAATTCCGTATTTTTAGAATCCCCTTCACCTGAGTTTCCGTTTATTGCACTTCTGGCATCCGGCGGACATACTGCGATTTACCATGTAACTTCTCATCTTCATGCCGAATGTATGGGCCGGACCAGAGACGATGCAGCCGGAGAGGCCTTTGACAAGGTCGCCAAAATGCTTGGCCTGGGGTATCCGGGGGGGATGGTCATTTCGCAACTGGCTGAAAAAGGTGAACCGCGCGCCATTAAATTTCCCCGTCCGTTTCTTGATAAAAAAGAGTTTGATTTCAGCTTCAGCGGGTTGAAGTCTGCGGTAAATCGATATATCCAGACGCATAGCGAAACATACCAGGATCAAATAGCGGATATTGCCGCAGCGTTTCAGGCATCGGTGGTTGATGTGCTGGTTTACAAGGCGCTGCGGGCTGCAATGGAAAAAAAATGCCGTCATGTTGCTCTGGTCGGCGGTGTTGCAGCAAACCAGCGGCTCAGGGATCAGATGAGAGAATCAGCCAAAAGGGAAGGGATAAAGGTTTTCACACCTTCAATTGAATTGTGCGGTGATAATGCGGCCATGATTGCCGCTGCCGGTTATTATTATTTAAAAGATCCCGGCAGGCTGGCAGATGGGTTTGATGCTGACGTTTATTCCCGGGCGAAGAAATAAAGGTGGAAGGTGTATAGGCTTAAGGCTGAAGACTGAAGGTAGTGCTTTTAAATTAAAGGCCTTGGAGATTTTAATTGAAAATGTCGAATATTGAACAAGGAATTTCGAACCGCAGAAGTAAGAGAAAATACATCGAAATTCGATATTTCCTGTTTGACAGTCAGCAGTTTATTTTAAAGCAATCTTTTGAATGATGAGTCAGACCGCATAGAATTTTTCCCTTTCACCTTTCACCTTTTCCCTTCAGCCTATACCCCTTCTACCTTCTTCTCAACTGATATTTTCTCACAGCGCGGTTATGGTCTTTCAGGGTTTCGGAAAACTGGTGGGTTTTGTCTCGTTTGGCAACAAAATATAAATAGTTTGTCTTGGCAGGGAAAAGCGCCGCCTTAATGGATTGGGCCCCCGGATTTGCAATCGGTCCGGGCGGCAGGCCGGAAATCATGTATGTATTGTATGGTGTCAGCCGCTGTAAATCCTTTTTGGTAATATTGCCGTTAAAGTTTTTTATGCCATAGATGACTGTTGGATCACTTGCAAGACGCATGTTTTTTTTTAAACGATTGTGAAAAACCGATGCAATGACGGGCCGTTCTGAAGCCACGCCGGTTTCCTTTTCGATGATGGAGGCAAGGGTGATAATTTCGTGTATGCTAAAACCAATGGATTGGGCCTGTTTTTTCCACTCATCACTGAATGTCATTCGAAACTGTTTAACCATTTCAGTAATAATCTGTTTTGCGGTGATATCTTTGGGGAAAAGATAGGTGTCGGGAAACAGATACCCTTCAAAGGTTTGGGCGGGAATTTTCATTTTTTTGGCAAATTCCGGGTCTGTTGCGGCCTTTATAAATTTTTCTTTGCGTAAGAAACCGGAGCTTTCAACACGTTGCGCAATCTGTTTGATATTGAATCCTTCCGGAATGGCTAAACGGTGAAGACGAATTTTGCCGTTTGTTAACGCTTCCAATATGGCAAGGGGTGTCATGGACGTGGAAAGCGCATACTCACCGGTCATGATTTTTCGGTCATACGCTTTTAATCTTGCGATCAGTTTAAATTTTAAGGGGGAGCTGATAAGGTGATGCTGAGACAGATCATCAACGATTTTGTTAAAGTTTTGTCCTGGCGCAATGGTGACAATAATAGGTTCGTAATCCAGGCGTCCGGCAGGCTTTATTGAATAAAAATAAAGGTCAGCAGCAAAGTAGAGAAAAATCCCCGCCATCAGCAGGGAGGCTGTCAGGATTGCAATAAGTCTTTTTTTCATTTATGCCTGTACAATCTAAAAAATTGGATTATTTTAATTTAAAAGGAGAACACAAATTTATGACCGGTTCAAGTGAAAAAAAGCAAATATACGAAGGTTTTGAGCAGGGGCCCATCCGGCCGCCGAGCGAGGCATCCAGCCTGCTTATTCGTATTACCAGAAATTGCCCATGGAACCGGTGTACGTTTTGTCCGGTTTATAAAAATGAACGGTTTTCATTAAGACCAACGGCGCATGTTATCAAGGATATCGATGGCATCAGCTCTCACATAAATGCACTTCGGAAAATGAGTGGTCCGAACGGACAAATTTCCCGTTTTAAAATCAATACATATAATACAAAACTTGATGTTTCAGAACAACCGGCTTTTTTTGCCGCAATGAACTGGTTTTCAAATGGCATGGAGTCAATTTTTTTGCAGGATGCCAACAGCCTGATCATAAAGCCGGATGCTTTGATTGAAATATTAAAACACATAAAAAGCTGTTTCCCCCGGGTGGAACGCATTACATCCTACGCCCGGTCTCATACCATTGCACGGATTAAGGATGAAGACTTGATTGCTATCCGGCGTGCCGGATTAAACCGGATTCATATCGGACTGGAATCCGGTTCAGATGAGGTCTTAAAACGGGTGAGAAAAGGTGTTGATAAAAAAAATCATATCCGGGCAGGGCAGAAGGTCAAAAAAGCAGGCATGGAATTGTCTGAATATGTGATGCCGGGACTGGGTGGCAAGGAATTGTCCGAAATCCACGCACTGGAAACAGCGGATGCCTTAAACCAAATTAATCCCGATTTTATCCGGCTTCGCACCCTGGCGATTCCGAACAGTGTTGAACTTTACGAGGAATATGCTTCGGGACGATTTGAAAAGCTGACAGATTATGAGACAGCCAAAGAATTATTATTGTTTTTAGAAAGCCTGGGCGGCATCGACAGCATGATTAAAAGCGACCATATTTTAAACCTTTTTGAGGAAGTTGAAGGAAAATTTCCAAAAGATAAAGACCGTATCATTGGCGTTGTGCGAGATTTTCTCGAAATGGCCCCGCGTCAGCGGATGCTGTACCAGGTTGGCCGGCGCCTGGGTGTCTTTTCCCGGTTGAATGATTTGAAAAATTCTCATCTGAAAGCAAAAGCTGAGGAAGTTTGTCAGCAGTATAAAATTTCGCCTGAAAATGTGGATAAAATGATTGATGAAATGATGAAGCGATTTATTTAATTACGAATTGAGAATTACGAATTGAGAAGTGAGAATCATAAATCAGGGATTTGTGATTCAAGAACCGGAAGTTGAATCGGGAATTTATAGAGATTGTCAATGTTAACTTGAATCAAAGTTGACACCGCCAGCCAATGGCGTTATAAGTAATATAATAAAACACATCCCGGTTTTCCGGGAATTGTTCAATGTGTTTTTTAATCTTTTCAAAAAAATGTTTAAAGTACATTCGTGGCCTTGCCAAAAATTGAAAACAAACACAAGCTCCAGACCTCTGATGGAATAAATACGGTTCAATTGATCTGGGGAGTTGCCCTTGTTTTAATGGGAATCGGTTTTTTTTTCCGTATCCCCCACTTGATTCCCAGGATTTCAGGTTCTGGTCAGACAACTTTGGATCAGTTTTTTATTCGGTTTTGTTTATATCTGATGGCTGTGGTGTTGTTCGGCGGCGGGGTTAAAAAACTTATCAATGTGCTGCGAACAAAAAGGTCAAAAAAGGTTAAAGGTAATAAAGATTAATCCCCTGGAAAGAAATATAAAAGACCTTTACGGAGGAAATTATGGCGACAGGCGGTAAAATTAAAAGCGCTCCTGGAAAGATGGATAATGGTAAAAACGATGTCATGCATCTTAAGTCAGAAGTTGAATATCGGACAAAGCTTCAGGAGATTTCGAATGCCATTTATGCTGCCTTTAATCTGGATGAAATATTAATCGATCTTAAAGATGAAATTGTCGAGTTGGTAGGTGCCCAGCGCATTACCATATACTATGTGGACGGTGTCAAGCGGGAACTGGTGTCTCGGTTTAAATCCGGGACCGAGGTTTCGGAAATCAGGGTGGAGATTTCAAAGAAAAGTATATCCGGTTATGCGGCTGCTTGCCAACAGATGCTTAATATCAAAGATGTTTACAATGAAAAAGAGCTGACCGACATTGATCCGGAACTTAAATTTGACGGTAGCTGGGACAAGAAAACCGGTTTTCGGACAAAACAGATCCTGGTTGCACCAATTATTTTTAAATCCTTTGTTCTTGGCGTTATCCAGTTAATCAATCGAAAAGAGGGGGGGCCATTTATAAAAAGGGATGAGGAAAATGTTACCGAGCTTTCACATATCATAGGAATCGCCCTTTATAAACACAAGAAGATGGCATCGAGTCGCAGGGGCAAGTATGATTATTTGCTTGAAAATCATATTTTAACGCAAAAAGAGCTTAATAAGGCAGTGGCTTCCGCCCGCAAAAAAAAAGTCTCCATTGAAAAGATACTCACGGATGAACTGAAAATCTCTAATAAAGATATTGGTGAAGCGCTGAGTCGATATTATGATTTACCGTTGATTAGATATTCTGAAAAACTTCCGATTCCCGGTGAACTTATGGGGGGGGTTAAAGTCAGTTTTATGCGGAACAACGCCTGGGTACCGATCCGTTCTGAAAAAGGCGATATCGTTATTGCCATTGATAATCCTGAAGATATTACAAGAGTTGATGAAATAAAAGCCTTGTTTCCCAAAAAAAAGGTCAAACTGGCATATGCCCTCAAAGATGATATTTTAAAAATAATCGATTTATTTACAACAGACAAAAAAGAGCTGGCATCCATCGATGATATTCTTTCCAAGCTTCATGTGGAAGAAGAGGAAATTGAAGAAGAAACCTCTGCGGTTTCTGAAGAAAGCAGTGCCGTGGTTCAGCTTGTAAATAAAATTATTTTAGATGCATATGCAAGGGGGGCATCTGACATTCATCTGGAACCATACCCGGGGAAACAGAATACCGAAGTGCGTATCAGGGTTGATGGCGCATGTGCGCTATACCAGACCATTCCATTTGCGTTTAAAAAAGCGGTGGTTTCCCGCATTAAAATAATGGCTGATCTGGACATTGCTGAACGTCGAAAGCCCCAGGACGGTAAAATCAATTTTAAAAAATATGGCGGTAAAAATATCGAACTCCGGGTGGCCACAGTGCCCACCCAGGGCGGACTTGAAGACGTGGTCATGCGTATACTTGCAGCCGGCGACCCCATACCTCTTGATAAAATGGGGTTTTCGGAAAGAAATTATGAAAATTTTATAAGTGCCATTATAAAACCATATGGCCTGATATTCTGCTGCGGCCCGACGGGTTCCGGTAAAACAACAACACTCCATTCTGCCATGTCTTATATCAATAAAGTTGAAACCAAAATATGGACTGCGGAAGATCCGGTGGAAATCACCCAACGGGGTTTGCGACAGGTCCAGGTTCATCCAAAGATCGGCCTTACTTTTGCCGCTGCCATGCGCGCTTTTTTGCGGGCAGACCCTGATGTGATCATGGTCGGGGAGATGCGGGACCATGAAACTACACAAATGGGGATCGAAGCATCTTTGACCGGCCACCTGGTATTTTCAACCCTGCATACCAACAGCGCCCCGGAAAGTATTACCCGTCTCCTTGACATGGGAATGGACCCGTTTAATTTTGCCGACGCACTTTTAGCCATACTCGCGCAACGACTGGTTCGCACGTTGTGCAAGGATTGCAAGCGGGCTTATCACCCGGATAAATCTGAATATGATGAACTGGTCAGGGAATATGGAGAAGAGCTGTTTGAGAAAAATGTTAATATTCCGTTTACAAGTGACCTGACCCTGTATCGTGCTGATGGATGTGAAAATTGCAACAATACCGGGTATCGTGGCCGCATGGGCCTCCATGAACTTTTAATGGGAACGGATAAGATCAAGTCGATGATTCAGAGCAGGGCGACCATGAACGATATCCGGATTCAAGCCATAAGCGAAGGGATGACAACCCTTAAGCAGGACGGTATTGAAAAGGTGTTTGAAGGCCATACGGATTTTAAAGAGGTCAGGAAAGTCTGTATTAAGTAAAGATACGGGGCCAAAGGGCCGGCCAGCTAGGATAATCAATGCAAAGAAACAGCAACCATCCGTTTTCCGATCGATTTGTCTGTATGGCCCTGGTTAAAAACGGGATCATTACCAGGGATCAGGCCAAAGAAGTCTTTGAGCAAAGAGAACGGGTTTGTGCAACTATCGATAAAAGCAAGGAAGAGAGGAGTAAAAAAATTCCGGACGGTGTCCGGATTATTAACCCCACGACGATCATTGATGTGATAGCCGCGTTGAAATTTAACCGGGCTGATAAACCGGACCAGATACTGGATGAAGACACTATTTTTCAGGCTCTTGCGAAAGAATGGAAACTGCCGTACCTGAAAATTGATCCGGTCAAGCTGGAACTGAATCTGGTCACAACCACCATTCCCCGAAGTTTTGCCATGAAACACCTGGTGCTCCCCATTGGTGTGAAAGACGGGAATTTGATCGTTGCCACTGCCAATCCTTTTAATCCCGAAGCCATTGAAGATATTAACCGGGTGAGTCATATGCCGGTTAAAACCGTTGTCACCTCCAAATCGGATATCATCCGGTATATAAATGAATTGTTCGGATTTCAGCGATCAATCGCACAGGCGGAAATAAATTTTCACGGATCGATCGTGGATCTGGGGAATCTGGAACAATATGTCCGGCTCAAATCACCGGATGAACTGCCTGCCAATGATCATCATATCGTGAATGCAGTGAATCATATTTTAAGTTATGCGTTTGATCAGCGTGCCAGTGATATTCACATTGAACCCAAGCGGGATGCCGTGTGGGTACGGATGCGCATTGATGGGATACTCCATACGATTTACCGGCTTCCCAAAAAAGTCCATTCGGCGATAGTAAGCCGGATAAAAAACTTATCACGGCTGGACATGGCGGAAAAACGTCGTCCCCAGGATGGCCGCATTAAATCCAACAAGGGCGATCTGGAAGTCGAAATACGCATATCCACAGTTCCGGTCGCGTTTGGCGAAAAAGTGGTGATGCGGATTATGGATCCGGAAGTCCTTTTTCAGGATCTGGAGGATATCGGATTTTCAGGAAATGATTTTGAGCGGTTCCAGGATATTGTCAATATGCCACACGGTATTGTGCTGGTCTGCGGGCCCACGGGTAGCGGTAAGACGACAACCCTGTATTCGACCCTGAGACGTCTGTCAACGCCGAAAATCAATATTACCACCATAGAAGAACCGATTGAAATGGTGCATGAAGAGTTTAACCAGATTGCTGTTCAACCTGGCGTTGGTATCGGCTTTGCAAATATTTTAAGGAATATATTACGTCAGGATCCGGATATTATCATGGTCGGCGAGCTGAGAGATTATGATACGGCTGAAAATGCTGTCCAGGCAGCGCTTACCGGTCACCTCGTCCTTTCAACCCTGCACACCAATGACGCTCCTTCCTCTATTATCCGGATGCTGGATATCGGAATTCCGTATTTTCTGGTTCAGTCTGTTTTAAGGGGCATTATCTCCCAGCGACTGGTCCGTAAAATTTGTCCAAAATGCATTGAGACCTATGTTGTTGACTCAAAAGAATTGCAGCAGATGGGATTGGAAGTAAGCGGTGCAGGGGGAATAACATTATCCCGCGGAGCCGGATGTCTGCACTGCCGGGGGACTGGATATTACGGTCGTACAGCCGTGTTTGAAGTGCTTCCATATTCAAAACATATGCAGAAACTCACCCAGAAAGAGACAAGCCTGACGGCAATCAGGGAACAGGCAAAACAGGAGAAAATGGTTACCCTGAGGGAAAACGCCATCAAGAAACTCTTAAACGGTATCACTACCATTGAGGAGGTGTTGCGGGTGACATGGGGTCAGGGCGACATTTAGACAGATTATGGTGCTAACGCATGGATTTTTTGACCGGGTTCAATTGCCTTTTTTGAATCCCTGATCAAAGCTGTTGAAGTTGTTTCTTCGGTGCGAACAACCAGCAGTTCCCCGACATCAACCGGTGGAAGAGTTACCGGCATCATGCCCGGGGCGGGCTTGGCACTTTCCTGGGAATATATTGAATATGATTGTCCGGGGTTGATCCCGTCTGCTTTTCCTTTATTGATAAAAACAATATCATGTTCGCTGATTAAAACCTTATCAGCTTCTGTTTTGATAATTTTGCCTTCAATATCAACGCTTTTCTGGAGTATGATTTTTTGCGGCAAAGGTTGATACGGCATGATCAGGTCATCTGCATTGATTAGAACATAAGATTTTACAACCTTGCCAAGGGCAAACTCAGGGTGAACTTCAGTGATCTCAACGATTCCTGTCAGCAGGTGCTGGATGCCGATATAATCACCGGTTTCAGTGTCTGATATCGGGGGCAATGTTCGATAGATGGTGAATTGATCACCCGCTGAAACGGTATTTGCATTTGATTTTAAATGGATATAAACAAGATCACCATCGCTGGTCAGTGTATTGTCTTCTTCGACTTTAAAGATCGAGCCGGAGGGTGAAACGGCCTTGTCTCGAATAAAGCCGATTTTATCAATGTCTTTAACCATGATAAATTTTTCATTTTTTTGTAATGGTTCCTTTTTCTCCACAACCGGTTCGGTTTCTTCCTTGCTTTCCCATTCTTTTTTATAAATCAGAATTTTCTGGCCCGGGTAGATCCAGTGCGGATTGGAAATTTCGGGATTGTAATGCCACATCTCAGGCCATTCCCATGGTGAATTTGAAAATTTTTCCGAAAGATCCCAGAGCGTATCTCCTTTTTGAACCGTATAATAAAATCCGGTTTCTGTTTTCGTGATATGCTCATCAATGCCCGCAATCGCAGGGCAGGACATAAACATCATAAAGACAAAAAATGTGATTATACATACAGCAAATCGGCCTATAAATTTTTTTTTCAGCATTACATACCCCTGTTGATGGCTGTGGGTTAGTAGAAATGAATCGGTTTACCGAGTATGATCATGTCTGATCACTCGAGTGCCCCCACCACCGATCCCACCATATGTACTATTAAATAATAGATTTTGGTATGTGTTGTCAAGATTTTCATTATTTTCGACTTAATTAATTGGTTGATTTTTAATGGATGCAAAGATAAAGAAAACAGCTTCGAATCGATTGGATGATATCAAAAACAAGGTGGAAATGTCTATGAACTATATTGCCGTCATCATTCTTGTTGCGGTGCTTGCGGAGTTTGTACTGCATATAACAGCGGATGTTTTAAACCTGAAGATGCTTACAACGGATCTGCCGGTAACGTTTTCCAACTGGTATGATGAAGAGCGATATCGGAAATCCCAGGAATATCTCAAGGTAAACACCCGTTTTGAATGGTTGGGGTCTGTTGCCAATCTGCTGCTGTTTATGGGGCTCTGGTTCGGGAAGGGGTTTTTAGTGATCGATGCGGGCGTTCGTTCATTCAGCCATTCACCTATTGTTGCCGGACTGTTATATATCGGCATATTGATGCTCATCAAAATAGCCATATCGCTGCCGTTTTCCATATATTCAACGTTTTTTATCGAAGAACGCTTTGGATTTAATAAAACCACAAAAGCGGTTTTTGTGTCTGATATGATTAAACGGATTCTCCTGACCGTTACCATAGGGGGATTATTGCTGGCTGGAATCCTGGCATTTTTTGAGTATGCCGGGCATAATGCATGGCTGTACTGCTGGATTGTCATCGTCTCTTTCATGGTGCTGATGCAGTTGATCGTGCCCGCATGGATTATGCCGCTTTTTAATAAATTTGAGCCCCTGAAACCAGGAGAATTGAAGTCCGCGATTCTG
>JAOZOL010000268.1 GCA_029933295.1 Desulfobacterales bacterium
AGATTCTCATCATAGGGCGCTCTGCGGGACAGGCACTTATTCCGTGGGCAAAGCCGGCAGCTATGAAATTTTTCGCCGGACTCAAATTCGATCCCGGACACTGATTTAAGGGGTACCATCATGCCATTTTTGTTTAATTGCACACCGATTGTACCGCCCGCCGCCCCAAGGATTGAGAATAATTTATGCTGTTCGAAAAGGGGCCAGTCCTCTAAAGATCCCGGATTCATGGTCGATGTCATCCTGGTTTTAAAAGTATCGGTCATATGGCATTTTAACGCCTCAAATGCTGTACCCAGGGCCATCATGTTGATTGTATCCGCCCAGAAAATTTCCAGCGTATCGGTTAAGGTACGGGACCACCTTTCCATTTCCATACCACATGTGGCAACAAACGGAAAGGCCCTGCGGCAATCCTGTAAATTTACCTGCATCACCCGGCTTTTCAAACAAACACCGTCAACAACCACGCAGCCGTCATCACTATGTTCAATTGCTGAAAGTTTATAGGCGAATTTGGGACTTGCAATATCAAGGGCTGCTGCAAGAAGGATCTCCAGGCGCTGGGCATATCCGCTGCCGGGTTTTATCCTTAAAATCGTATGGAGCGATTCTGCTTTAATTTCAAAAGCTATGTTTTCAATAATTATCGTGTCCATTTTAAAAGTCCAGAGCCCTTATAAACTCCCTGGTGAAGTCCGGATTTTTTGCAAGTTCCACTTCCGTCACCCTGTCTCGAAACCGGGCCGCATCTTTTAAAAAATTATCACTAAAACAAGCATTCCCGGCGGCCTTCAGACTGGTGTTGCCAAGGTAGTGATAATCAGCCTTTGGAAATTCAGGAATAAACCCCAGACCTTTGAAATTATCAAGATCCAGGTGAGAGCCAAAAGCCCCGGCAATCAGGACATGTCTGACTTCATCTGCAGGGCAGCCGGCCGATTGCAGGATAAACCGGGAAGCGGCAAGGCTTGCGCCTTTTGCAAGTTGCAGATTCCTGACATCCTTTTGTGAGATGGCAATGTCGTTCCAGAGACAAATCTGTTTAGGTGTTAATCTGTCAGAATATCGCGCCGGGTGCGGGAGCAGCCGATGTTTGAGCTCAGAGGCAAAAGCGCCGTTTTTGTTGATGAACCCTTTTACCAGAAAACAGGCAATGATGTCAATCAGGGCCGTGCCGGTCAGGCCCACTGGCGGGCCTTTTCCGATCATCTTATACGCAAGTTTTTCGGAATCTATCCATGCGTGCGTTACAGCGCCATCATCGGCAGTCATGCCCCATGATATGTTCATTCCTTCCAGGGCCGGGCCCATGGCGCAGGAAGCGGCAAAAATGTTTTTGGCGCCGTTAATGAGAAACAGTTCACCGTTAGTGCCAAGATCGATGAAAAAAATATTTTCGGTAAATCCCATTTCATGGCAAAGGGTCAGCCCGCCCACAAGATCACCACCCAGAAAGGCGCTCACCGCAGGTATGGCAGAAATACGGGTATGAGGGAACAGATCAGCACCGATATTTTTTGGTATAAAATTATCAAAGTCAAGGCATGGGGCATGGAAGGGATATCGCCCCAGTTCAGACACATCCAGCCCGAACAGCAGATAAAGCATGGTTGTGTTGCCGGAAAAAACGATTCGTTCAATGTCAGGGCAGGGGATGTTCATGGCTTTGAGGGCGCTTGCCATTGTATTAAAAATCGTTTGTTGAATTTGACGGGTCATGGTCCGGCGATTTGCCGGGTCGTTTGCCGCGGCAATCCGGCTGATGACATCAAAGCCGAATCTGCGCTGGGGGTTGAGAAATGCATCCAGATCAAATGTCTTTTTCCGGAGCAGACTGACAAGGGAAAGGTTCACAGATGTGGTGCCGACATCAACGGCAACCGCAAAACGGTCATCGGGATTTATTTCCGGGTAGGTTTTGCGGCTGGTAAGACGATTTTCATCGATAAAGACACAGGTATCGCCGGAAAGTCGTGCCTGGCATGCGAGCCGATCGCTGGTTTCATTACCGAGAATTTTTTTTTCAGCCCCGGTTTTCCTGGAAAGTTCTCCTGTAACACGGGTACGGCATTTGCCGCAGATGCCTTTGCCGCCGCAGGGGGTTTTGATGATAACCCCCATATCCATCAGCGCATCTAAAAGGAGCGTTCCTTTCGGGAAATCTCCGGTTTGATTGCCCGGAATCAGGGTGATGGAATTCATTGCGACTTTTCAGGCATTCGAAGATTGTCGAAAATCTTAACCGCCTGTACGGCAGTCTCGCCATATCCGTCTGCGCCCATTTCCTTTCGTAATTGCTCAGAAGTACAGGCACCGCCGATGACGATTTTAACGTGGTCTTTTAAGCCAGCTTCGATGACGGAGTCGACAACTTCCTTGATACCGCCGACCATCGTACTCAGCAGGGCCGAAAGTCCGACAAACCGTGCCTTTGTTTCTTTTACCGTTGATATAATTTTTTTCGCAGATACATCCACGCCGAGATCGATGACCTCATAGCCGTTTACATTTAACAGCATTCCTACAATATTTTTCCCGATTTCATGAATATCACCTTCGACGGTAGCCAGAATAATTTTTCCCTTATGCCCCGCGGTCGAGGCATCCAGTTTTTCTTCCAGAATCGGCATTGCCTCCTTGACGACTTCGCCGGCCATGACAAGATCCGCCAGAAAATAGGTCCCGGCTTCGAATTGTTCACCCACCAGTTCAAGCCCCTTGCTGATTCCTTCTTCAATGATTTCAAGGGGTGGTATCCCTTCATCAAGACATGCACCAACCAGGCCTTTGATTTCATCAAACATAAGTTCGTTAACGGCCTTCTGGACTGCGATAATCGACTCTTTCATATAATATTATCTCCTTATTTTGTAAGACGTTCTGCTACTGGACAGAGATCGGGTATTTGCCGTATTTTTTAATCGTGTCAAGCATCACCCGCAATTTGTCTGCCGGGATTGAGCTCATGCTGTGAACAGGACCGATTAAAAATCTGCCGCCGGGGCCTAAAGCCTTGATCAGTTTTTTAACTTCATCAACTATTTCTTCATCTTTTGAGCGGTCTGTTAGCAGATAATCAATCCCCACACCGCCGATAATGGTTACCTGATCGCCATGGATTTCTTTTTCCTTGTAAATATCCACGTTGGACGTGTTTTCATAGGCATGCAGGCCATCAACTCCCCAGCTGATGAAAGTATCAAACAGCAATGTATTATCCCCGCATGAATGGAGTATAAATTTGCCCCCCCGGTCATGGACCGCATTGATAATCCGTTTGTATGAAGGGCCGAAAAGGCTGTTGATCAGTTTTGGATTCATCATGGGGCCGGTTTTAAAAGCGAAATCATCGGATTGAAGGATGACAATGACGCCTGCATCCATCATCGCCATGATGGTTTTCATACAGAGTTCCTCTGCCATGTCGATATAACGCTGCACCAGATCTTTTTCCTTCATGATCCATATCGGCATCCGTTCAAAGCCGATCGCCCAGAGAAAAGATTCCTGGATGCCGTAGGCGGATGCCTGTCCGCAGAGACACATTTTATCGCCATATTTTTTCATCATTTTTTTAAAAAATTTGTACCCCCTATGAGCTATCTGATCTGCATCAGGCCAGTATGGCCATGCCTCGAATTCTTCCCGGGAGGTAATGCCGGGGCCGCGATACATGTATGACGAATTGCCGAATCCATCATCAATGATGTCATACACCGAACCTGAAAACCGGAGCATGGTTTTTGAATCCTTAAGGATAAATGTTTCTTCATACATGGACCAGGCAGCGTCAAAACCGAGCAGACATTGGGCTTTAATCCGCTTTTCCATGCCGATATTCAGGAGCGGCTGGAGAATCGGTTTGGTCAGCCGGGGGCCCCAGGTATCCATCAAAAAACGGGTGATGGGGTTATCAATGGCTTTATGCGGAGGTATCAGAGGTTGTCCCAGCACTTCGTTAAAGGTTCTGTCTTCTACGAGGGGGCAAAATGTGGGCACCCGGTCAACCGGTTTGCCCTCGAGTGTTCGAATGATACGTTCTGTGGAGTCCATAAATATCTCCTTT
>JAOZOL010000037.1 GCA_029933295.1 Desulfobacterales bacterium
GAGATGATACCTTAACCGGGATTTCCATCTATGATGAATTGCCGGACGGGATTGAGTATGTGGCATCCTCGTCAAAGGTGTCTTTTTCGATGATTTTTCAGGACACCTTTCCCGGAGTCAGCTATTCAAATCAGGCGGATAACAGCTCTGGCATCACCTGGGATAGTAACTGGATTGAAAATAATGACTCGGGAACAGCCCAGTCCCCGAGTGACGGCAATATCAGAATTTTAAACGATGTGAGTGATTACCAGCTGAGAGTACAGGGACAATCCGTGGAGATCGCCCGGGCCGCAGACCTCTCAGCCTACAGCGAGGCCACGCTCTCTTTTGATTACCGCAGGGACAGCCTGGATGATGCAGATGAATCCGTATCCTGCCAGGTCTGCCAGAATGCGTCTGTATCAGGATCATCATCCACTGTGACGGTGGATGCTTCCTCCGAAGGTGCAAGCTCAAGCGCTACAAGTATTACCATATCACACACCACCGGAACGGGCAGCGATCGACTGATGCTGGTGGGCGTTTCACAGCAAAAAAGTAGTGATACTGTAACAGGCATTACTTACAATGGTGTCGCTCTGACCCAGGTCACGTATACCGGTATCTCTGCCGATGACCGCACGGAGGTATGGTACCTGCTCGATTCCGATCTCCCGAGCGACGGAGCCGCCCATAATGTGGTTGTATCACTTTCGGCCAATAGCTTAGGCACGGTGGCCGGTGTGGTCACGTTTACAGGAGTGGATCAATCATCTCCTCTGGGGACATCCATGTTTGCAACTGGTAAGCGAACTACTAATGGTAACCCCACGGTCACCGTAACCTCGGAAACCAATGGGATGGTATTTGACACCCTTGAAGTACGAGATGACGACGACGATGTCACATTGACGTTGGGTAGCGGCCAGACTACGCAATGGGGTCCTTCTCGAGCAGGTTCTAGAACACGCGGTACAGGCAGCACAAAAGCCGGTGCTGCCAGCGTCACCATGTCATATTCGATTAGTGATGGTGATGGTGATAACAATAGATGGGCAATCCTAGCCGTTCCTGTCAGCCCCGCCACGGTATCGAGTATCACCTGCCCGGCCGGCTGGACAAATGTGGACACCTTTGCAGGCGCTGCCACGGATACCGGCTATACCTCCGTCTCTTATGATTTAAATGATGCCGCCTATTTAAACGGAAATGCCAATGACGCGGATTTTGCCCTGCGGTTTGTTTCCAGCAGTGACACGGAAAGCGATGACACGGTCTATTTTGACAATGTAAAGATCAAAGTGGGATCAACTACCCCGGTTGCCGCCGGTGATCCCCCGAATTTTGTTTCCTCAAGTGATTCTGTGGACCTTAATGCTGGTGAAAGTCTGACCTTAACCTTTGATGTTACAGTAGATGACCCCCTGGCCACCGGGATTGAAGAAATTACCAATACCGCAGATGTGTTGACCGCTGAAATTCCCATTCCCAAAAGCGATACGGTCACCAATCTGGTCAATAATCCCAGCGCGTCCACCGGGGAGGTGGGGGACCTGGTCTGGCTGGATACGGACGGCGACGGCATCAAGGATGTGGGGGAAAACGGGTTGGCCAATGTGGAAGTCACGTTAAAGGATGAGTTCGGAACGCCTCTGGCAACGCTTCTGACTGACTCAAGCGGTCGATACCGGTTTACCGGGATTACGCCCGGGGATGATTATTATGTGGAAGTGACCGGCGGTTTGCCTGCCGGCCTGGAACAGTCCGCCCCTTCCGGACATTCAGACGACAAGACCGGTTTATTTGACCTGTCCTCCGGAGATGTATATCTGGACGCTGATCTGGGGTATACAGCGGCTTCCAATACCGGTATCATTGGAGATATAGTGTGGAATGATGCGGACGGTGACGGAAATCAGGACGGCGGCGAACTCGGCCTGTCCGGCGTGACGGTTCAGCTTTGGGAAGATACCAATGGTACGGCCGGTTTTCAGTTCGGGACCGGTGCGGGTGATGATACGCTGATTGATACACAGGATACGGGTGCTGACGGCAGTTACCTGTTTGCCGGTGTACCTGCAAGCGGATCAGAAGATTATTTTGTGTTTGTGGATGGTTCACAGGCTGCCCTGTCAGGGTATACCAACACCACACCCATATCCACCCAGGAGGATGATTTAGCCGATGGTGATAGTCGCCTGACCAATGATTTTGGTTTTCAGAGTTCAGGAACGACTTATTCCTATAAAGACCGGGTCTGGTTTGATGCGGATGAAGATGAAGATGATGACTCCGGAGTTAACGATAACGGTGAAAGCGGAATTTCCGGGGTGACTGTGGATTTGCTGGATGCCAGCCTGAACGTGATCGCATCCGTGACCACTGATACAGACGGTTATTTTGAATTTACCGGTGTTGCGGGCGGCGGGGCCGACTATACGGTCCGGATTACCGACAACAACAGCAAGCTGACCGATTACTATGGCACCACAGCCGAAGCAATTGCCGGTGAAATGGCCATCAACAACCTGAACGGAAATCTTGATTATACCGTGGAACCCACAGAACCTAATTTTGGTTTTAACGTGCGTGGTGCCATTGGCGATACGGTGTTTAATGATGTAAATGGCGATGGTGATCAGGATGCCGGAGAACTGGGAATCAGCGGGGTTACCGTAAGGCTTTATGATGATGCGGATGAAGATGGTTTGCTTGATGCCGGGGAATCGGTTCTGGCCACCGTGGATACTGATGCAAACGGCAATTACATCTTTTCAGGACTTGATGATGGTTTTTATATTGTAAGTATTGATACGACACCTTCCAATTATACATATACCACGGAAAGCCCGGATGATGATAGTGCAACCGGTGAACAGCAGGATGTAGAAATCAGCAGTGGAGACACACACCTGGATCTTGATTTTGGTTATGAGGCAAACACCCAGGGCAGTATATCCGGCACCCTTTGGGAAGATGATGATGAAGATGGTGTAATAGACGGCGGCGAAGCCGGCCTTTCAGGTGTTACTATTGTGCTTCAGGACAGCGGCGGCAGCTCGCTGGCAACCACCACGACCGATGCCAATGGGGATTACTCGTTTACAGGTATTGCGCTGCCTGCTTCCGGAAATGTTGATTTCAAGATTGTGATTACCGATGATTCCGGTGTGTTGAGCAGCTATGATACCACTTATGAGGATTCTGAAGGCACAACCGGCCCGTTTAATGGTGAAGAAACCCTGACCTTGTCTGCTGGAAGTCCGAGCCAGTCTGATATTGATTTTGGTTTTAAAAAACCTCCGGTGGTTACCCGGGCTGTGGTCGGTGATTTTGGCGCCTTTAATGAAGGCGGCAAAGTAGTCGTTCGCTGGCAGACTGTGTCCGAACACGGCACTGTCGGTTTTTATCTGTACCGGTTAGATGCAAAAACAGGACAATACAAGGCAGTCAATACCAGGCTTCTTCCGGGGCTGCTGCATTCTCCTGCCGGCGGCAGTTACAGCTATGAAGACAAAAATGCAAAAATTAATACTGATTATACCTATCGGCTGGAGGAAGTGGAAGTTTCCGGCAATCGAATTACTTATGGGCCATGGCAGGTGTACACCGGGACACAATTTTCCGGCGGACAGGCTGTAACTAAATTAGACGCTCACGTATCTATTAACGGATACAAAAGTGCAAAAAAGCCTCTTTCCGATGCAAAGACTGCCCGTTTAACGTCAAAAATGGAAGCCAGCCTGAGTGCCTATGCGGAGAAACGGGCACGTAAGGGTGAGTGTGCTAAAATTTATGTGGAAGAAGACGGACTCTGTTTTATCGATGCCGAAGATATTGCCACGGTGCTGGACACTAATTTAAAAGAGATAACCAGCCAGATCAAATTTAACAATGTGCGGCTGCGCTGCATGGGGCGGAAAGTGGCTGTGTTGCCGGCTGCAGATAACTGCGGGGTGTATTTTTACGGTGAAAAGTGTGAAACCCGATATTCGGACGAAAATGTCTACTGGCTGGATATCCATAAGGGATTGAAAATGAAGACGGTTGACCGCGCACCGAAAACACCGTCAGCGGATCTGCAGTATTTTTATCAGTGGGTATGGGAAGAGGAATCTAACTATCCAATGACCGCCCTGTTTTCAGATCCTGCAGATGATTTCTGGATGTGGGATTTTGTATTTCCGGGATTTATCGATAATGTGGCATTGTCGGTTTCAACACCGGGAATCATGGATGTTGAGGACGCGACTATTTCAGTGGCACTTCAGGGCGCAACTGATGCGTTTGCCGGAAATGATCATCACGCGGTAATCCGTGTTAACGGACAGGAAGTCGGAGAAACAATTTGGGATGGATTCAATTCAACCGTTATATCCGTGCCTGTGGCTGCAGCAATTTTAAATGACGGTGATAATATCGTTGAAGTTGTGGGGATTAATGACCCTGATGTTGAATTTAATTATTTTTATGTCAACAACCTGCAGATTGTGTATCCGAGAAGTTATTCTTCAGTTGACAATCAGCTGACTGCTGAAAATAACGGATATAAAACCATACGCATGGACGGTTTTACAGATGCTGATATCCGTGTGTTTGATATTACGGATTTGAGAAGGCCCAAAGCGCTGGCAAAAACAGTGATTGAGCCGTCAGCAAGTGGAAACGGTGTTTTTCAGGTAAGCTTCAATGCCGGTACGGTTTTACGGCGGTATCTGGCATTAACACCGGATATGATCAAATCCTGCACGTTGATTGCCGACCAGCCGTCTTACCTGAAAAAGAGATTTAATTTGGGTGATTTTCTGGTTATCACCAGAAGTGATATGGTAAGTGCCGCACAAACCCTGGCGGATTATCGGGCATCCCAGGGGCTTCACACCATGGTGGTGGATGTGGAGGATATCTATGATGAGTTTTCCTACGGTATCCGTGATGCGGATGCCATCCGGGAATTTCTTGCCTGGGCCTACAGCGAATGGCGTATTCCGCCGAAATATGTACTTCTGGCAGGGGATGGATCATTTGATTATAAAGGCTATAAAGGCTTTGGGGATTCTATAATCCCGGCACTGCTGAGCAGCATACCGGACGATGGTATGCGGGTGACGGACTTGCCCTATGCGGACGTGTCAGGCAATGACTGGATTCCGGAATTTGCGCTTGGCCGGATACCGGTGATCAGTGAAGATGAACTTTTGGATTATATTAATAAGGTTATCGGATACGAGTCTTCCTCCGGTGCCTGGACCAGTCAGGCGGTTCTTGCCGCAGACGACCCGGACACAGGCGGTGATTTTATTTCATCCAGTGAAGAAGTGGCCGGCCTTTTTCCGGGAGATTTTCTGCTGGATAAATTGTATATGGATGTAATGCCCATGAGTACAGCCCGGACAAATTTCGTGGCTGATATTAATGACGGCAGGGCTTATGTGAATTTTATCGGGCATGGCACAATGTTTCAGATTGGAAATAAAAATTTGTTTTCAACGGCTGACTTGTCAAACTTGAATAATGGCATGATGCTCCCTGTCGTTACTGCCATGACGTGTGTGGCTGGAGATTTTGGATATCCCGGATACGATGCTTTAAATGAGGAGCTGGTACTTAAAGCAAATGGCGGTGCGATTGCCATGTGGGCCCCATCCGGTTTTGCGTTCAATCCCCAGTCAGTGGAATTATGCAAGGGGTTTTACAATGCCGTGTTTATCGGCGGTGAGACTGTCTTGGGAGATGCTATCCGTCGTGCTCAGGAACGCTTTGCCGGTCAGGGAGAAAAGCTGTACCATCTGGAACTTTACAACCTGATCGGTGATCCGGCCTTAAGGCTTAAATAAATGATAAGGGAAATATAGCATAGGTGCAGTATGACAGTAAAAGAAAATACCGCTGATAAAATCTGGCGTGCATCAGAAAATGTGATAACCCGAAAAATTGCAGATGAGACGATTCTGGTTCCGATATCCGGTAATCTGGCCAATATGCAGCGTCTTTTCAGCATTAATGAAGTGGGGGCGGCTATCTGGGCATTGATGGATGGGAAAAAAAATGTACGTTCAATAAAACAGGCGATAATAAAAGAGTTCGATGTACAAGAGGACCAGCTCGATGATGATATATATGCGTTTATTGAAAATTTAAGGCAATCGGCGCTTGTTCTGGAAGTTTCTGCCTAATGCTTTGTGATCAGGATCAAGGCCGTGTGGCCCGGGCCTTTTTGAAAAGATTCAGCAGCAAAGTATTGAAAGCAAGGATTCCTCTCATCGGAGGGATAGAGTTGACATCCCGATGTAACTTAAATTGTGTGCATTGTTATGTAAGCAGTGATGATAGAAAAAATCGGAAAAAGCAGCCGGAACTTTCAACCCGCCAGTGGATGGACTTGATCGATCAGTTTGCTGAAGCCGGCTGTCTTTATTTGTTGTTTACCGGCGGCGAGACATTGTTAAGGACTGATTTTTCTGAAATATATACGCATGCCTGCCAAAAAGGAATACTGGTAACCATATTTACCAATGGGACATTGCTGAGTGAAACAATCATTGATACGTTTAATGCCTATCCGCCCCATTGCCTTGAAATCAGTCTTTACGGGAGAACAGCAGGTACATACGAAAAAATAACCGGGGTGCCCGGATCATTTGAAAAATGTATGCGGGGTATTTATCAGATCAAAGAACATGGCTTTAATCTTAAACTCAAAACAATGTTGTTAACTTTAAATAGTCATGAACTTGAGGATATGCAGTTGTTTGCATCTGATATGGGCGTGCCCTTTCGATATGACGCATTGATTTCTCCGAGGCTGGATGGTAACCTGGCGCCATTGAAATATCGCGTACCTGTAAATGTTGTTGCTGAAAAAGAATCTTTTGACCGGCAGAAAATAAATCAGTACGGTGATTTGTATGAACGAATAAATGCGCTCACAATGTCAGAAGACTTATATGTTTGTGGGGCCGGTCAGAACTTGTTTCATGTTGATTCGGCTGCAATTTTAAAACCTTGTTTTATGGTTCCCGGTATAGAATGTGATTTAACGAAAAATAATTTTAGTGGGGCATGGTACTCAAAAAGATTTATTGATTTTCGTAAGCAGGGAGAGGCCCCGCAATCATGTAAAGCATGTGATAAAAAGCCCTTGTGTGGGTATTGTCCCGGATTTTTTAAACTGGAAACCGGCAGCGAACAAATCCCTTCAGTTTTTTTATGTGAAATCGGCGAGTTACGTAAGCAGATGGTTTTAAATTTAAAGGAAACTGAAAGCGTTCTAAATCAGAGGGAAAAAATCAATGACAAAAGATGAAAATAAAACACAGAAAAAGGATTATCAAAAACCGGAAGTAACGATTATTGATCTGGCTGCTGATGAGGTACTGGCGACAGGATGTAAAACAGCGTCGACATCAGCAGCGCCTGGGACGCCTCTTTGTGTTGCTGTAGGTGGCTGTGCAACAATTGGGTCATAGTCGTTTAAAAATAATGTATCGGGGTTCTCATAAAATTCGGAAATTGATAGCCGGCGTGGTGCTGACGTTTGAATACGATTCAGATCGCATCGTGAAAGAGTATAATTCAATTTCAGAAGCTTTTTATTTTTCAGAAAGCGTATCATCGGCTGACCATCAAATTTATATCCGGATTTCCAATGACCGGATGCCGGTTTTTAAGCATCATACGCTCCTGTTTAATGCACAGGATTCGTGGTATATTTATAAGGACGACCGGTTTTACAGTGTTGTTTTACATCCCCCCGGGTTTCAGACCCCGCTATGGCTTGTCCGTATTGATCATCACTTTTCTAATGGTATTGTTTATTGCACAGAACATTCGACTCATCGTCAAAACCATCAGGTGACTTTATACAACCCGTTGTCCTATCCTCTGGACCAGATTCTGTTGATGCATTATCTGGCAAGAATTGGCGGCATGATCATTCATTCAGCCGGATGGCGAAGGAATAATTCAGGCTGGATTTTTGCCGGAAAATCCGGGGCCGGTAAAAGTACCCTGTCAAACCTGATTGTTTCGGAAACCGGAGGCACATTCTTAAGTGATGACCGGATCGCTGTCCGAAAAATCGGTCAGGAGTATTTGATGTACGGCACCCCCTGGCCGGGAGATGCCGGATATGCGGTCAATGAATCCGTTCCGCTGAAAGGCATCTTTTTTTTAAATAAGGGTATCCAAAATGATATCAAACGATTAACGATATCGGATGCCATTGTGCGATTGATGCCGGTGGTGTCCATTCCCTGGTATGATCGGGAAAAAGTGACCCTGATGATGGATTTTTGTGATGCCCTGATGGGCTGTATCCCTATGTATGAATTAACCTTCAAACAGGACAAATCCGTTGTCGCTGTGCTGGAACAGTTTATCCATGAACAGTCCTTCTGAGTATCAGCCGAAATTGGGGCATCTCAACAATCCAATGCAGTCGATGACACTTTTTCCAGAATTGCTGGAAGAAGGCTACAAGCTCCGGCTGAAGGTGACCGGCGTCAGCATGGCACCTTTTATTAAGTCCGGCAGTTATGTAACACTTTTTAAAATTCCGGTTTCAAAATTACGGATAGGAGATATTATTTTTTGCCAATGTGATGACGGATCATTTAAACTGCATCGGCTGATCAGGATGAAAAATGACCTGCTGCTTACCAAAGGCGATGCCCTGCGCGCTTTTGACCCGCTGGTTGATAAAAGTGGTTACAAAGGAAAAGTGGTCCACATTGAGAATTTTCACTTTTGTGGCATGGCTTTTCAGAATATGAATAACGGTTCTATTCGCTTGCTCAATTTTTTGATTGCAAAATACCAGCAGATAAAAACATATCCCATATTCACGTTAATCGGTTTAAGGTCAAAACCTGTAAAATCACTCTCCTCGTAACAGTCTGCTATCTATCTCCTGATAATTTTCATCCTGTTTTTTTAGTGAACCTTTAGTAATGATTCCATACGACAATTTGGAATGCATGCGTCATTTTGTCATTTCTTATTTAATTATCTGTTTTTAAATAATAATAAAAAATAATAAAGAAGAGTCTATGACAGATTGTCATTTATCTCTTGTTATGTCGTCGTGGTGGCAAGAGGGTTCTGATAATTTTTTTTATCTTTTTTTATCAATAATTTCAGTTGGTAATAATATTTTTAAATTGTTGCCACTTTTTTTATGCAAATGTGGCAGATGTATTGCAATTCATGTGTAGTAAAGACAAGAAAAAAAAATTGTTTTTAATTTACTGCAAAGCATAAAAGGGGAGGTAGCATCATGAATAAAAGAATATTAACAAATAAAATCTGGTTGGGTGTCCTTGCCATTTTTATGATTTTTTCTTTTAGTGTAGCCGGTTCTGCGGATGCAAAATTAAGAGGATCAATAGATGGAACCGTTGAAGCCATTGCCAGGGCGTCAGCATATACCGGGGCGGCACCGTTGCAGGTTCAGTTTAATGCGGGTAGTTCCATTGTTACGGAAGGAAGTATTAAGACCTGTAAATGGGAATTTGCCAGGGGACAGATTCAGGAAGGCATGATCGTCAATCATACGTTTGATGATCCGGGGCATTATGTTGTTAATCTATGGGTTGAAAATTCGTTGGGTGTTTTCGATCGGGATACTGTATATATTGAAGTCCTTCCGAGAATGATCCATGTGGATGATATGAGCATATCCCTTGTCTCAGAAAAAGACAATTCATTAAAAGCCCGGGTGGTTGTTACAATAACAGATGCCAACGGAGTACCGGTGCCGGATGTGATGGTCCGCGGCAAATGGGGTGGTCTGGTTCGGGGATATGCAGTGGGTTTAACGAATGTGAATGGAAAGGCTGTTTTAGTATCGAACAGTACGGATAAAGAAGGAATCATTCGCTTTAAAGTGAAAAATGTGGGAGTCGCCGGATACCTATTTATCCCGGGGGATAATAGTGTTAAAATCAGCACCGACGAGCAGAGCAACCTGGCTCCGGAAGTCAGATTCGCTTTAAACAAGCTATGCGGCCCGGCCCCGTTTGATGTTATTTTTTGCGGTAGTGAATGCTATGATCCGGACGGTGAAATCGTTGATTTTCACTGGGATTTCGGAGATGGATCTCAGGGCCGCGGCTGTACATGCGAACATGTTTATTATGAAATCGGGATTTACAATGCCAGATTAACCATTACAGACGACCATGGCCAGAAATCTTCAGGAGAGATAATGATAACCGTAACCGGTGCTCCTGATTAATATTACCGGGGCCCATTATGTTGTCCCCCTATACATGCACAAAAAAGGCGGGATGCTGATTCAGCATCCCGCCTTTTTTGTAAAAAGCAAAAAGAGGGACGGTCATGCATAAATGCGTTGCGATGTTGTTTTAAATTTGTTATTATTCAATATGCCAAGACAAGCACGAATAGACGCCCCAGGATCGCTGCATCATATTATCAGCAGGGGGATTGAGCGCAGAAGGATATTTCAAGATGATGTCGACCGGGATGATTTTGTGGCGCGTCTGAACAAGGTCATGGATGATACAAAGACTTCCTGTTATGCTTGGGCCTTAATGCCGAATCATTTTCATTTGCTTTTAAGAACCGGTAACGTACCAATTTCAACCGTGATGCGACGATTGTTAACCGGATATGCCGTCAGATTCAATCGCAGGCATGATCGTTGTGGCCATTTGTTTCAAAACCGATACAAGTCGATTCTTTGCCAGGAAAATTCATACCTAAAAGAACTCGTACGATATATTCATTTAAATCCCTTGCGGGCAGGCATTGTTGAAAATCTTGATTCGCTATGTGACTATTGTTACAGTGGGCACAGCCGGTTGATGGGGAATATAGTTGATGGTTGGCAGGATACCGATACGATTTTGAGATTATATGGTGTCAAAGACAGAAGTGCACGGAAAGAATACTACAAATTTGTTGAAAAAGGAATATCCCAGGGACGTCTATCTGAACTTACCGGCGGTGGGTTGGTTCGCAGTGAAGGCGGGTGGCAGGAATTGAAATCAAAGCGCCGTATGCGTATGCATTTAAAAGGTGATGAGCGGATTTTAGGTGATAGTGATTATGTTGAATCAGTTTTGAAGAAAGCTGAAGAGAATTTAGCGCGAAAATACAGGTTAAGGAGTAAAGGTTTGGATTTCAAGTTTGTACTGAAAAGGGTATCAGATATATACAAGATTCCGATTCACATAATCCAGCAGCCTGGCCGAGACCGTGAACGTGTTATTGCGCGAAGTGTTGCGGCTTACTGGGCTGTAAGAGAACTGGGGATACCAGGGACAAAGGTCGGACTTCAACTTGGGCTTAGTCAATCTGCGGTCAGCCGTGCGGTAAAACGTGGGGAACAATTGGTTGTTAATGCAGCGTTTCGGTTTGAAGAATGATAGTTACGCATTTATGCATGACCGTCCCCCTTCTTGTTTTTTGCTATGTTGACATGATGGATATCCTGTATTACTTATCCTGTCTGGACAATAATAAATACGGATTTTTTATAAAGACATGAGCGAAATTCATTCATATGAACGGCGGCAGTTCGAAAAGCTCTTCAAACAGGAGAAAATTGACCGGTTTGATGACCGGTTTAAAGTTCTGGAAGCATTTTTGCAAACCGAACAGCATGTTACTGTTGAGGTGATGGAGGTAACTTTAAAAGATAAAAAACCGCCTTTGTCAAAAGAGTTTATCAAAGAGACCCTTGAGTTGATGTGCCTGTTCGGGTTTGCCCAGAAACACCGGTTTAAAAACGGCGGTGTTTATTATGAACACCGGCACCTGGGCCAGCACCATGATCATATGATCTGTACGAAATGCGGAAAAATTATTGAATTTGTAAATGATCAGCTTGAGCAGCTCCAATCCCAGGTGGCATCGGGCTTCGGATTTCATATGCTTCAGCATCGTATGGAGATTTATGGAATCTGCGGAGATTGTCTTAAATCCCGCGAACAATATATGCCTTTGCTGTCCGCAAAACAGGGAGAACGGGTGATTATAAAAGATTTTATCGGTGGGAACAAGGCCCGTATGAGGCTTTCAAGTATGGGGCTGAGAATTGGTGATGAACTTGAGGTGGTCACAAATAATGGCCAGGGCCAGATGGTGGTGGCCGTTGATTTTCAGCGCTATGTGTTCGGCCGGGGGATGTCTCAGAAAATTATTGTCCAGCAGGTGGGAATATAAGTTCATTGCATGGTCTAAAGTTAGTGACTCAGGTATTATATCAATATATTATAAAAATTGTCCTGCCACGGGCAGTCAGGGGATATATGTATGCAACTAAGTGAAATGCGAGAAGGCCAGCACGGGAAAATTTTACATATCTATGGGGAATCCAGGCTAAGGCGACGAATACTGGAAATGGGCTTAACCAAGGGCTCTGAAATTTACGTGGAAAAATATGCACCGCTGAAAGATCCGTTGGAAATTATTATAAGAGGGTGCCATGTGTCGCTTAGGGTAAATGAAGCCGCAGAGATTGATGTCGAGGCACTGTGAAAAACTATTGCGCTTGGCCATACGGCATTAAAATTCGGCTTAAAATGCTCATTTATAAACATAAAATTTGCTATTTCGAGTCAATTTTGCCTTGCTAAATTTTAGCTTTGGCATGCACTCATAACGTTTTTCAATAACCTGCAAAAATAGTTTGGGCAAAGAAATGGAAAAGAGTCAGCTGCGAATCGCCCTTGCGGGTAATCCCAATTCCGGCAAGACAACCATCTTTAACAACCTTACCGGTACCCGGCAGAAAGTCGGGAACTGGCCCGGTGTTACGGTTGAAAAAAAAGAAGGGGATATCCAGAAATTCGGATATGATATTAAAATTATAGATCTCCCCGGTACCTATAGTTTAACCCCCTTTTCCATTGAAGAAATTGTGGCCAGGGATTTTATTTTAGATGAAAATCCTGACGTGGTCATTGATATCATAGACGCATCCAATCTTGAACGAAACCTTTATTTGGCCAATCAGTTAAGAGAGCTCGACTGCAAGGTGATCTTTGCCTTGAACATGGCCGATGTTGCCAAGACACGCGGATATAAAATTGACGCAGACAAACTGTCCGAGCTCTTGGGTGTTCCGGTTGTCTTTACGGTGGGGAATAAAAACGAGGGCTTGACGGAGCTTTTAAAAACAGCCGTTGATCTTGCCCAGAGCCCTTTAAATATATCGGAAGAAAGAAAAAAAGTCAGGTACAGCAAGGACATTGAATCTGCAATTTTGGAACTAAAGGATTTTATTAAAATCCGCATTGATGATTCTTTCCCATACAATCCCCGGTGGACCGCCATTAAATTGTTTGAAGATGATAAAATCATCAAGGAAAGAATCATTGAGAAATCAGCGCATACAAGCAATGAAATTTTGACAAAAGCCCGAGAGTTGCGCGGGAAGTTGTCAACATTTTTCAATGATGATCCGGAAATCGTAATGACTGATGAGCGCTACGGGTTTATCGCCGGTATTATCAAAGAGGTATTAAAAACTTCGCCCCGTCAGCGTATCGACATGTCACGGAACATTGATCTGGTTTTGACAAACCGGTTTTTAGGCTTTCCGATTTTTATATTTTTTATCTGGGCCATGTTTCAGGTTACGTTCACCCTGGGCGCATACCCCATGGAATGGATTGACGCAGGTGTGGTGAATTTGTCATCATTTTTCGCGCATCTCCTTGCAGACGGATTGTTAAAGGACCTTATCATAGATGGTATTATCGCCGGGGTCGGGAGTATTATTGTTTTTCTGCCGAATATTTTACTCCTTTTTTTCTGCATCGCGTTGTTTGAAGATACCGGATACATGGCCCGGGCAGCGTTTTTAATGGACAAAATTATGCATTTAATCGGGCTGCACGGAAAATCGTTTATTCCCATGCTCATGGGATTTGGGTGTAGTGTCCCGGCGATAATGGCCACACGGTCTCTGGAAAGTAAAAAAGACCGTATTTTGACGATTTTGATCACCCCGTTTATGTCCTGCTCAGCAAAATTACCGGTATATATTGTTTTTGCCGGCACTTTTTTTGCCGCACAGGCCGGTACTGTTATTTTTATCATTTATCTTCTGGGTATTTTTATGGCAATCGTCTCCGGCCGATTGTTTCGTACCGCTTTGCTAAGGGGCGAAGATGCGCCGTTTGTGATGGAATTGCCGCCGTACAGGGTTCCTATGATTAAAAGTCTTTTGATTCATATGTGGGACCGAAGCAAAATGTTTTTGCGAAAAATGGGCGGCATTATCTTAGTCGGTTCCATTGTCGTCTGGGTGCTGTCGAATTTTCCGCAACAGATCCAATATTCAAGAAATTACGATGAACAGATTAACCAGGTGACCCGATCCTATGCCAAACAGATCGACACCGCCGGCAATGATCGAAGAGAAGAATTGATTAACGCTATTTTAATCGCAAAGGAAGTGGAACGGGCGGAAAAATCGTATATCGGGAGAATTGGAAAATTTATTGAGCCGGTATTTAAACCCATCGGCATTGACTGGCGGGGGAGTGTTGCGCTGGTGACCGGTTTTGTGGCAAAAGAAATCGTAGTCAGTACCATGGGGGTGTTATATGCCGCTGACGAAGGTGAGGAGTCTGATGCCCTGAAAAATGCGCTTTTAAATTCCGGCATGACACCACTTTCGGCCCTGTCCATGATGATTTTTGTCCTGCTTTATCTTCCATGCCTGGCAACCATAGGCGCCATCATCCGGGAAACCGGTTCCTTTAAATGGGCTTTGTTTAATATTGCATTTACCACAACAGTGGCATGGGGAATGGCTTTTATTGTTTACCAGGGAGGACGGTTGCTGGGGTTTTGACCCACATTTCCCTTGACGAACGGTATAACAAAGGTTATACTAAAGACATGAAAACTGCGATATCAATACCAGATACCATTTTTAAGGAGGCGGAGAAGGCAGCCAGGCACCTGGGCCTTTCGCGGAGTGAACTATACACCAGAGCGGTAGCCGAATTTATTCAGGTTCTCAAACATGATGGGATCAAGAGGCGTCTTG
>JAOZOL010000269.1 GCA_029933295.1 Desulfobacterales bacterium
GTGCATCCTGAACAGAGCAACAGGGGGGGTAAAAATGTCTATCATCAGTATTTTTAATGGTGTTTTTTGCAAAAAAGAAATTTTTCTTAAAGACCTAATCCAAAAAACAGGGTACAATTGCTTGCGGGATCAAGATATCATATCTGCCGCGAGCACCATTTCCGGAATTTCCGATCGTACGATAGAAAAGGCGTTTTCTGCCAGGGCATCGGTGTTCAACAAGTTTACGCATGAACGGGAACGATCCATTGCCTATCTCAAACAGGCATTGGCTGAATTACTTGTCAAAGACAATCTGATCATTGACGGATTTGCCGGTCACCTTATTCCAAAACAGGTGACGCATGCACTTCGCGTATGTATCATTGCCGACAATAAATATAGATTGAATGTCGCAAAAAATGAGGAAAAGTTCAATGAATCCGGGGCTGCCAGGCTAATTCGCAAAATGGATGCGGATTGCGCTCAGTGGGTTAAAAGACTTCATGGTATAGATGATCCGTGGGATGCCGCTTTGTATGATATCATTACACCGGCGAATCAAATGACGGCAACAGAAATTGTTGATCTGATTATGGAAAATCTGGACAAGGACATTTTGAAAGCCAACGTTCATTCATTTAAGGCACTGGATGACTTTAAACTTTCAGCAGCGGTTGAAGTTGCCTTGGTGAATAAAGGCCATCAGGTCGGTGTTAAAGCGGAAACCGGTAATGTTACGCTAACCATTAATAAACAGGTTCTTCTTCTGAGCCGTTTGGAGGAAGAACTCAAATCTATCGCCGGCGCGATATCCGGGGTAAAAACGGTGAAAACAGAAATTGGTCCCGGGTTTTATCAGACGGATATTTACCGGAAACAAAATTTTGAAATCCCTTCTAAAATATTATTGGTGGACGATGAAAGAGAATTTGTTCAAACACTTTCCGAACGTTTGTTGATACGGGATATGGGGTCTGCTGTGGCATATGACGGCGAATCCGCTCTGGAATTGATTCAGGAGGACGAACCGGAAGTAATGATATTGGATTTGCGGATGCCGGGCATTGACGGTTTTGAGGTTTTAAAAAGAGTTAAGAAAACCAACCCGGATATTGAAGTGATTATTCTAACCGGTCATGGTACCCGGACAGACCGTGATTTCTGTATGGGCCTGGGGGCGTTTGCTTATCTGCAAAAACCAGTGGACATTGACGAATTAAGCGAAACCATTAAAAAAGCAAATGAACAAATCCGTTTAAAACAGAAAAGCAAAAAAGTATGAATCAAAACAGACAGGCACTAAACGAAAAGAGCGCCTTTCCCACATCCCAAAAACAACGCGTGAATTATCGACGCATCTGGAAATTAGTCGTATTTCTCACTGCCGGGGTTTCTTTGCTCCCATTGATTTTCATTACAGTGATTGATTATCAGGTAACTCAGCATGCCATTGAATCGGAATTCCTTTCGCGAACCACACGGACAGTCTCCAATACCCGTCGGGTCATCTCTTTTTTCCTGGAAGAAAGAAAATCAGCATTAAATTTTATTGTTCACGATAATGATTTAAAAACGCTTGAAACCCCCATGCGGCTGGCAAATATCCTTGAAAATCTTCAAAACAGTTTCGGCGGTGGGTTCACGGACCTCGGGATTGTCGATTCCTCCGGATATCAGACCAATTATGTTGGTCCCTATCCGCTAAAAGGTAAAAAATACAGCAATCAGGACTGGTATAAACATGTAGTTAAGCAAGGTACTTACATCAGCGATGTATTTTTAGGATATCGAAGGGCACCTCATTTCGTTATTGCTGTAAAAAAAACTATGCAGGACGGATCTTTCTTTATTCTCAGAGCCGCAATAAGTATCACTCCGTTTGAGGCTCTTCTCTCTAATCTGGAACTCGGGGGGTTGGGAGATGCCTTTATGATCAATCACGAAGGGACCCTGCAAACAATTTCCCGAAATTACGGAAATGTTCTTGGCACCCTGCCACTTTCCGTACCAAAACTTTCAGACACGTCACAGGTCTATGAAGGTGAAAACATCATGGGCCATAAACTTGTCATCGGATATCGCTTTATTGACAATTCACCTTTTATTCTGATGATCGTAAAGAACAAAACGGAATTAATGAAATCATGGTTTCAGACCCGGTTAAAGCTCATCGCCTTTCTTATCGGCAGTATTACCGTCATTCTTACCGTGATTCTCTGGACTTCCGGCTATATGATGAAAAAAATCAAAATCGCGGATGAAAGAAGGTTGATGACGCTCCACCAGATTGAATATTCCAACAAAATGGCCTCCATCGGACGCCTTGCGTCCAACGTCGCCCATGAAATCAACAATCCCCTGGCTATTATTAATGAAAAGGCGGGGTTGATTAAAGATCTGTTTGTGTTTAAAGGTGAGTACGCAAAGGATGAAAAACTGATGGGTCTTGTAGATTCAATTCTTTCATCCGTGAAACGTGCGGGAACGATCACAAAACGGTTGTTGACTTTTACGCGAAAATTTGAGTCCTCCTTAGAAAAGATAAATCCAGGCAAATTACTTGATGAAGTTCTTGGTTTTTTTCAAAGAGAAGCTGAGTACAGAGATATTTCACTTAATTTAAATGTCTCTGAGAATACGCCTGAAATTGAAAGTGATCGCGGTAGGTTACAACAACTTTTTGTTAACATTATCAATAATGCTTTTGCCGCCATTGATGACGGCGGTCGCATAGACATCAGCGTCGGACTAAAAAATAAGCATCAAATTTTTATTCTATTCGCAGATGATGGCTGCGGCATCGAAAAAAAAAATCTCCATCGAATTTTCGAACCCTTTTTTTCAACAAAAACGGGAAGTGGGGGAACCGGGCTCGGCTTGTCCATTACCTACAATCTTATCCAGGAAATTGGCGGAGAAATCGGTGTTGACAGCGAATTGGGAAAGGGAACAACATTTAAAGTGACGCTGCCGTTAAAAATGAAATAAGGAGTGATATTACCGATGAGGGTGCTACTTGTAGACGACGAAATTGAATTGGTCTCCACTCTGGCAGAAAGGTTGTCATTTCGGGGGATTGATGTCCAATGGGCATCAACAAGTGCTGAGGCATTGGCAAAAGTGGAAAATCAATGTTTTGATGTCGCTGTCCTGGATTTGAGAATGCCGAAAATCGGCGGACTTGCCTTAAAAGATAAACTGATTAAAAAATATCCTGAGATGAAATTTATTTTTTGCACCGGGTATGGATCGGAAGAAGACTTTAAGGCCATTGCAAGGCAGGTCGGTGAAGAATATTATCTTGTAAAGCCATTAGATATTGAGACTCTGGTTGAAAAAATAAATACGGTTTTGGAACAAAATTTAAAGGAATAAGTCCATGGAAAACAGCACGCAGGGGAGCAAGGATGATAGCCTTAGGTTTTTCGGCAAAATCGTGGCATCCATCTCCCATGAGATTAAAAACGTCATGGCGATCATTAATGAAAAAGCCGGGCTTATAAAAGACTTGACATTAATGGCGGAAAAAGGTGTTGCACTTGATCCTGCCAAAATTCAGACCCTGGCTGAAGGGTTAAATATCCAGATTAAACGCGGGGATGCAATAATTAAAGATATGAACAAATTTGCACACAGCGTTGACAAGGATTCTTACCAGGTGGATCTGTGTGAACTGACTGCTCTGATGGTGCGGCTTGCAGAGCGATTTGCCTTACGCCTGAGTGTGACGTTGGACTTGAAATTTCCGGAAACCACCCTGAAAATAAATACTCACCCTTTTATTTTAGAGTCTCTGATCTGGGATTGTCTTTTTTTTGCAATGGAAACAAGTGCAAAGAACCAAACCGTCAATATCACTATTAACAAACCTGGAGATACAGCCGAATTGAGATTTGGGTTAACGGGAAACCGTTTTACAGATCCGCTGCAATCGTTTCCGGGTGATAGCACGAAAATATTTATGAAAAAACTTCAGGCCAATGTGTTGATTGACAGTGAAACCGGAGAATTGGTACTCGGGCTTCCGGAAGATCTTCAATTATAGAGTATATTAATCCTCCGCGATCTG
>JAOZOL010000724.1 GCA_029933295.1 Desulfobacterales bacterium
GGCGTCCTGAATGGGCTTGGGCAGGTTTTTATAATCTTTTTTAAACCGGTCGGAAAAAGAAAATTTCATAAAATTATTTCTTAAGTTCTTTTAAAAAATCTTCTGTTGTATCAAACGGACCACTGATTCTTCCCTCGGCAATGTCCCGGTCTGCCTCAGCCTCGCCTTCTTGCCATTCTTTTGTCCAAAACCAGGCGTCCTCAGCATCAATGATCATGGCTGGTTTAAGCACCACCTGGCCCTTTTTTAATTCGGCATTTACAAAATCCCCGATTTTTAATCCCAGGGCTTTCCGGATTTGAGCAGGTAAAGTGACAGCACCATTACTTGTAATTTTTATAGTAGGCATTTTCATATCCTCGTAATTTACGAATTTATTAATTTTATGTTTTCATTATAGCTAATAAGGGAATTTTGTCAAGAGCAGGGGGCAGATCAAAATTCAGGTTATAAAATATTAACTCAACTTTCTGACTTGATGCTATCATCTTGATATACTGAGCAAAACTGGTATGTTGTTGAGGCATGCTTATCGGGTTGACGGTTGCCAGTTTACGGTTACCTGAAAATGCACGTTTAATCTTAGATATATTTTTTCTTGTAATATCGACATGATTGATTGGTGTTTTTTGTCACCGGGCTTTTGGGGGAGCGTGAAATTTATTGCAAAAAAGCGAGTACTTGATTATTCTTTAAAGCGGGAAATAGACTGTATCTTACATTGATCAATTTGATGAATTGTTTATTTCCATTATCACCTACATGGAAATATTGGGATATTCATTTGCAAATGCGACAGAAGGTATCTATTTCAAAATGGGTAGCGGAACAAATACGGTTCCGGGTCGATCCGGTGTATCCAGTTGATTATGAAAGTCTTTTTGGTTCCATTGATGATGATACATTTACGGAACCGGAAGATGTTGCGCCCGGCTCTGACACCGCAAGGGAAAACTTGTAATGTATTTTCCGGACACAAATACCTGCATATATTTTTTGAATGGGACTGAAGATTGAAAACTGGGCTCTTATTGGGT
>JAOZOL010000725.1 GCA_029933295.1 Desulfobacterales bacterium
TTTTTATCAGCGTTCACCCATATCCGCGTTAAAACAGCCAGATTAACAAAAAAAAGCCCGCTAAAAGCGGGCTTTTCTACAATCAAGCATCGGTTTTAACCGATGAAGGTGTCTTCTCAAAATTCTGGGGAGACCTGACAGGTTTTTCGAAGATACTCGTGTAAAACAAGAGGTCTTGATGAAACCTGTCAGGTCTTTACCCCAAGTTATTGAGATGTTACCGATGAAGTATTAAATATAATCAATCACATCTGCAAGGGTGCTGATGCGGTGAACATGAGGCGGAAAAGTCTTTTCCCCTGCACCCTCCCGATCTAGCCATAATCCCATCTGGAATTCCCCTTTTTCGACTGCACCAATCGCATCCCCGTTCAGATTGTCGCCCACAAATAGACACACTTCTGGTGATAATTTCATTGCAGCGGCCGCGTGCAGAAAAATGGATGGTGCTGGCTTATAAATTCCCATCTCTTGACTAATGATGACATGCTCGCTATCGATCAACTCACCAACCGCCTCTTCAATTACTGGGCGAATCAAGCGGGAATGATTAGAAATAACGCCCAATTTAATCCCCATCCTGTCTAAATAGCGCAACGTAGGCAGCGTGTCCTCATACATAACAGAAGGCATGTAGCTGTACGCATCGTACAAATAGTTGGCGACCGCCCAGCTTGTGTTTTCTGCCCCTAAATTGCGTAAAATATGCTGATAATACTGGGCAATATCGCGTTGCGTTTGCAAAACATTCCCATTTAATTTCAAATCTAAACGTGTGGTAGAAACGGCCGTTTCTACCTCATTAACCGAATACTCCATCCCCGCCCACTGAAACAGTGATTGCAACCGCATTTCTGGGCTGGCATCGCCCAGCACCCGCGCCATCGTCATATCCCAATCAAATAAAACCGCTTTAATTTCCATGATACACACCTTTATAATTACAAAAACAAGTAAAGATAGTGTACCGTTAGCGGCGTGTGAAGGGCGTAAACGGGAGGGGATGATGGGGTTAAAAGGGCGTGAAAAGAAAAGG
>JAOZOL010000726.1 GCA_029933295.1 Desulfobacterales bacterium
GGCACTTGCCGGCAGGCTTTGATCATTGCATCGAGCTCTTTTTTTCTTTTTTCATCCTTTACGGTTTTTTTATAATTTTCAAGCATGTCCGCATATCGTAATCCCCAGCGCGCAACCGCTTCGGTTGCAATCTTCATTGCCCGGAGTTCATCGAGTTTTTTCATGCGATCTTCGGAACCAACGGAAATATCATCTGATACTTCTTTTATCTTAGCGTTAATTTCTTCAACAATGCCGTTTAGACCGATACTTAATATTTTTTCATAATTAGGCGTTGAAATCTCCCACTGCCACATCCATCCGCCGCTGACAAATTCACCTATCCGCCAAGGCATGCCGTCCGGGATATATGCCCGTTCCCGCCCATGAATGGCAAGGGGCTTCCAATAGTTATTGATTTCAAAAAGCTCTTGTTGCTCATCTTCACTGAGCATGTCGGCATAATCAGGCAGCTTTTTCACCGCCTTTTCCAGCCATCGCCAATACAGTTCCGGATAGGTCGGAAGGCTGGTTTCAGAGCTGGCAAAACAACCGACAATCAGTTCATTTTCCCTGGTAAAAAGGGTCATGTTGTCCAGGATGGCTGCCAGCGCCTTGGCCCGGCGCAAAACCATCGGTTCACCATCTGTGGTTTTGTATACCTCGGTCATCAGACGCGCCCGTTCAAGGCAGATCTTCAAGCCGTTTTTGACCGTCCGGCTATCGGCAATCCGGCCAAGGGACTTGACGCAGGTTTCTTTTTTCAACGTCATGTTTCTTAATGTTGCTGTCATGATACAATTACTCCTTTATATGGTATTTAATTAAAAAACAGTTAAAACATAATTTCTATTAAATGATATATTCATCAAGGTAGAGGGCATAAGACACGTCCGGACAGCAGGATAATGGATGCGTCCGGATTTATCGGGAATATGAAAGAGCCTTTTTTCTGATTTTCTCCTTGTAAAGGTTTGCATCTGCCTGCTGAAGAAGTTCGTCGATATTGTTGCAACTCTTTTCCAAGGCCCTCATACCCCAGCTTAGCCCGACATT
>JAOZOL010000727.1 GCA_029933295.1 Desulfobacterales bacterium
GAGTTACCACCAATACCGCCACCGGCTTCACTACCTCCCGAACTATGCCCCGCTCCTCCCCCGAGACCAGCAGCAGAACCCATACCTGAGACACCCCCCTTTGCTGTAGCAGGGGATTGCGAATTGGCGGACATCCCTCCCTTGGCAAAAGATTTAATACTATTTTTTGCCCCAGGCTGATTAAAAGATTCACGGATTGCGCGCATTTCATTGACATTAAGCCCTTTTTGCAAAGCGACCTCAACGACATCTACCGCTGTTGCCGATGTAACCCCGCGGCGAACCAGGTCTCTGACCGTAAGCATCATTTCTTTCACCAACGAATAATTTTTTGTTTTATGAGGATATTTTTCTTTAAAATCAGCAGTAATTTTTTCTGCATCCTGAGTGGTTAAACCAGCAGCCATTCCTGAAGCCATAATATTCCCCAACGGGGCTGCCTTCTGTTTGTCTTCAACCAGGTTTCCAGCTAATAAATGTGCATGGCTATAGCGGGAAGCTATCCGTTCTATTGCCCGGACAATTCTCTCTGGAGCGATATTTTTTGCAATTCCTTCCTGGAGTTTATCGACAATAACATCTGCGGGAAGATTATTCTGCCGAGCAAATTTTAAGCTGCTCTCAACTTGCAGCGCCTGCTCTTCAGTGAAACCGGCTTTATTCATGGTCTGGGAGACATCAGCAATGCTTGATTCAGCCAAGGCCGCTGCCGTGGAAAGGAGAATTGCAAAAAATCCGGCGATCAATATTTTTATTATTTTATAAAACATTCGAGTATTCCTATGTCTATTAAAAGTTGGCATCATTTTCGATCGGGCAGATAGAGACAGTTTTCCGCGCCAAAATCATCTTTTTCTTTAAAACGACACTCCGGAATATAGATAAGACCATCAACAATATAAAAATATTTCAGTTCATAATTTACCGGAACCTTAACCTGCCAGAGGCCAGAGCCGTTTTGCCGGGCATCATGAAGAATAAAATGATCAAAAGAGGCAGCAAATTGAACACGATTTGCTTCCGGTTTCTGCAAA
>JAOZOL010000728.1 GCA_029933295.1 Desulfobacterales bacterium
TATGTATATTGACCAGGCATGCGTTGTCGGCGACGGCCGCAACTACATTACCGCCTTAATTGTTCCAAATTTTGAGCTTTTGAAAAAATTTGCCACAGAAAAGGGAATAGCTTTTGATGGGGAGGACGATCTGGTCAGCACACCTGAAATAGTCCGATTTTTTGAAGGACAGGTGGCAAAAGTTAATCAGGGGCTGGCAAGATATGAGCAGGTCAAAAAATTCCGCCTGCTTTCACGGCCATTCAGCGAAGAAACAGGAGAGCTGACTCCCACACAAAAAATGAAACGAAGAGTCATCTACGAAAAACATGGTACTGAGATTAACTCGCTTTATGCTTAAGGGAACCCTGATTATGCGAATACAGACTGTATGATTTTATGGGCACATAACCCTGAAGCATCCTGGCCCGGGCATGGGGGGCGTGTGCCAGGCCTGATCATGGGGCATGAATTTCAACCCCAGTCAATACGCTTGCATTAACAATCAAAGAACTCAAATTATTTTCAGCATTTGCCTATCTTCCGTTTGAATTTGACATCATTTTAGACTATATTGCAAAAAACAGACTGGCAGTTGTTCCCCTTGTGACCGGATCCATAACGCTGGAGGCGGTTCAGGACACTTTTGAAAGACTGTCATCAGGCAAAACAGATGATATAAAAATTGTCATTGAGCCTTAACCATAGTGTTTTAAAGGAGAATATAATGAGATTTTTTTTACTGCTTACCATCCTTGCATCAAAATTTAAAAAATCCGCTGCAACCAACACAAATTTTAAAAAGTTTCTCATGGGGCATGAATGTAGAATTGTGGTCAAGACAAAAGACGACAAAAAAGGCAAACGATTCATTTTTAAAGACGGAAAATTTTCATCAGATTCCGTTCTGGATCAATATGATGCAGCCATGGTCTGGACAAATCCATCGATTGCGTTTACCGCCATGAAAAAAGGGGAAGACGGAATTATGGAAGCGCTGCAAAACCACCTGGTCGGCATAGAAGGCCAAATCCACGCATTCACATGGTTTGGTG
>JAOZOL010000270.1 GCA_029933295.1 Desulfobacterales bacterium
TAGTATCCACATTGTAATTACATTAGTTCTGAAAGTCAAGTGTTGCTGATAGTCTGTTGGTAAATTGTGATACCTGAAAACGAAAAAATCTGATGAAACTTGGACTAAGGATGCTGCTGCGCTGCCGCATACCTGCGGGCCTGCTTGACCATGGACACGATTTCATCGGTCTTAGGAAGGCTTGCGGCGATGCGGTCAATATATCCGTGTTCGAGAAGGGTTTCAAAGGAAAAGGAAAAATTTAAATCATATACCCAGCTTAACTGGAGCAGTTTGAAATCGTTTAATGTTTTCAATTCGTTTATCTGAACAATCTTTTGTTCAGATAACGCCAAAAGAACTTTTTGTGAATATTCCGGGCCATCGGAGAGATCCAGTTCAAGGGTTTTGTTACGTCCCCTGTCCCGATTTAAATAATAATCCGTCACCACTTTCCAGATATCTAGTTTGTCGGCGTCACGAATCAGCTTCATAAAAAAAAGAGTAGCGCCGTCTTTATCTTTGGGCAGAACAGCGACGTTATGATGGGCAACGGCAGCTATAACAATTTCCTGTTCTCTTGTGTCCCAGGCTGAAAGCAAATGATGCTGCCTGATCACCTCAAGACCTAGCTGTGCATGATTTACTGACGTTGCATCTTTAAATGTCCCATAAACCGCAAACTGCTCAAATCTTCCGATATCGTGTAAAAGGGCTATGACTTCCGCAAGAATCATGTCTTGCCCGGAAATGTTCAATTTATTTCCGAGCATTTTAATATTTCGGCACACCCGCAGGGTATGGTCTTTTTTAAGGATTATGGACCTATTAACCACCGGATCATCCGCACAATAGCCGTTCACATAATCATCAAACCATTTTTTTAAATCAGTTATATTATTTTGATTCATTGGCAAATTCAGTACTTATAATTTTTCAAATCTGTTATTTTACGGGATTGGGTATCACGCAGATCAGCTCAAGTTTTTCAGAACTATTGTTTAAAATTTGATGGGTTTCATCAACAGAGATAAAGATCACATTTATCCGGGTTAGGATCAACCGATTTATTCATATCGTCCTTACAGCGAACCGTCCAGTTCATCGGCAACATCTTTTTTACATACCCGGCATCGCTGCGCGCCCCGAAACAGCGGATTGCCGCATGAAGAACAATGATAGCGCTCGCATTCGTAGCGCGCCCATTCCACACTGCCCGCCTCATCTCCAAGTTCGGTGACTTTTTCACGCCATACTGGAATCGTCCGCATCATGACCCGCTTTCCGGTTTTAAGCCCGAAATTTTCAATTTCAGCGCAGGGCCATTCTTCGCATTGATGACAGGAATAAAATCCCTTTGATTTAACACAATCCCTGATTTTGCACATTTTGCAATAAACGTAGAGATTCCTTGGCGGGTCCGGCTGCATACAGCCAAGGCAGGCCGTCTCTTCCGGCTTTGTGCCGTAAAGATTTCCCATGACTGCCTTAAATTTTTCATTGTCGTCTCTATTGGCGATATAAACACCGCAGGTGCCGCAATAGAGTCCACACGGAGCCATTAAGTCCTTGTTCCTGATTTCCTCTTCGCTCCAGCCTTTCAATATATTTTCTCCTGTCTTGATCAAAATACACATTAACCGGTTCTGAGTTCTTCAAGGGTATTGTCTTTGTCCGCCCAGAGCCGGTTCACCCATTGCTGAAAATTCTGCCTGAAGTGATCATCATCAAAATAGTTGCCTTTAATGTCATCGGTAATGGGAATGTGATTGATTCTGACTTTAACGCGCGATATTCTCCCGCAGAGAAAATTCCAGAGGCCTTTTGCTTCGGGTTCATATGAGATGGTCACATCAAGTATTGATGTGATCTGCTCGCCCATGGCCGAGAGAACAAACGCAATTCCGCCGGCCTTTGGTCTTAACAGGTGCCTGAAGGGAGACTGCTGTTTTTTGTGCTTTTCCAGTCGAAAGCGGGTCCCTTCCACAAAATTCATCACCGCCACCGGAATGTCTCTGAAACGTTCACAGGATTTTTTCGTGGTTTCAATATCTTTGCCTTTAAGGTGGGGATTGTTTTTGATAAATTCCCTTGAGTAGCGCTTCATGTAAGGATAATCCAAAGCATACCATACAAAGTTAAAAATCGGAATCCAGGCAAGTTCCTTTTTAAGAAAAAACCGGAAGTACGGAATGCGGTTATTAAAAATAAACTGAAGCACAACAATATCCGCCCAGCTTTGATGGTTTGAAAGAACCAGATACCAGTTCTTCATACTCAGGTTTTCATCGCCTTGAACATCCCATTTGATGTCGTTTATCAACATGAGAAAAATTTTATTACATGACGCCCATTTTGTGCAGATAAAATTAAGCACAAAATTAATTGGCTTGCGGACCGCTTTAACGGGGAAAACGATTTTAACAATTGAAAAAGGCAGCAAAGGGATGAACCAGAAAAGAAGATTGGTTATCAGCAATATGAATGCAAGAATGCCGCGAACTGTCCCAGGTAGAAAACTCAGCATTTTTATCCCTTATATATTTAGAATCATAGGTATGGTTTTTTCAAGCTGGATCTGCATAAAAAATCCATTCCCATCCGGCGACATCAATACGATAAATCGATAATTTCCAGACATGGTCACATCCGAGGACATCATTATGATAATCCCTTTCGGCGTATGCATTGTAAAACAGGAACACTTTTCAAATTCTTTTAGTCGTGCAGTTTTACTGCTTTGATTAAGGATTGCCGTAAAATCTGCGGAGAATTTATTAAAATCGACCGATGCGTCGGCAATATCAGCGGTTAGAACTTTGCCGTTTGGGCTCAGTATGGCCAGCCCTTTGTATCCCTTGATGGTTTTCAATATTCCGATGTGTTTTTTTATAGAACTTTCTATCTTTGCGACAATGGCCGGATCCGGGGGCGGCTCATCAGGCAATTGCGGAAGGCTGTCCGGAGTGTCCTCCTTTTTTTCCCAGGATACGCCGATCTTATCCATCAAAGCGATCTCAATGTTTGCTGACCTTATACTGACCGGCAGTTTCGAAATCGAAATTTTGACGCTGTCCCACCCGAGCATTTCCATCAATGCTGCATCACCGATTTTTTTTTCCCATCGGGCATCAGCAAGAGCGCCTTTGGAAAAATAGAGCCTTCCAATTTTTTTTCTTCCGGTTTTCACATCCGCCTGGCATGTTTTGCCGGTTGCTTCAATGAGAGGCAGAAAATTTGTCAAGGCCATACCTTTTGAGGTAAGGCCCTTGTGAATTAAGTTTATACAGCTTGAAATCGTTGAGGCCAATGTTCCATATTCCAGGGGCTTTTCAACAAAGTACAAAATATCTTCATGAATTTTTGGTTTATTAAACCAGGGTTTGCGTTGGCCGGGGTCGAGCATGGCAATACAGGGCGTTTCCGGATGACTGCGTGTCATATAGGCGATGAGTTCGACGCCGCCGAAGCCGAATAATTTCAGGCCGGAAATGAGAACGGAAATTTGTGTCTTGTTTAAAATATCGACAGCCGATTTTGCATCAGAAGCGGTCAGCACTTCAAAACGGTTTAAGGCTTTAAACTTTTTACTGATTTTTACTGATTCCGCCTGATCACTATCGACAAGAAGTACTTTGTCCATAAATACTCACCGATCGTTTGATCAACGTACTGTTTTAAAAATTTAAGGTAAAATAGAATTTTGTGCCCTTTATTTGGAATATAGCAGGAATTGAAACGGGAGTCAATTTTGATAAATGTGTAAAAATCTTCCAAATAACTCATTCATAATCATTTGAAATGATTAATACCTGAATTTTGTATAAAATTTGATAAGAATCATTTTATCAGTTGAGAATAAAGGGTTTATAAAGAATTAATTTATTTTTTCTTATCAATTTTCACCTTACGGCGAGCCGGAGGATAGTGTCTCGTCAAGGATGAAATGACGCAGGATTGCGCCGTAATTTTTTGTGCCTGCAAGGCGCGACTTGGGGAGCATAGTGGGCTACGCGACTCAAGTCGTAACAAAGCAAGCGCGAAAAA
>JAOZOL010000729.1 GCA_029933295.1 Desulfobacterales bacterium
ATTGAATAAAACTGGACAAATTATCTGCCTGACTGCATCCCCTGAAGAAATTCTATCCCGAGTTTCAGGCAAACAGGGGGTTCGCCCGCTTCTGCAGGGAGAAAATCCTCTAGAAAAGATCACTCAACTTTTGCAACAAAGAGACTCTGTCTATCGACAATTCCCTCAACTCCCAACTTCAAAATTCTCAACCGAAGAGCTGCTTAACCGACTGGTCAGGTTCACCCAAATAGAATCATGACCCAGCTGCAAGTTTCAAATTCCGGGAGGAGATCTGCTGACATTGACAAAACCTACGCAATGTGTATAAATAATAAAAATCATACACACTGTTAATTTTAGAGGAGTCCGCAATGAGAACAAATATTGTCGTTGATGATGACCTGATAGCTGAAGCAATGAAATTATGCGCTATAAAAACCAAAAGAGGTGTCGTCGACCAAGCGCTTAACCTTCTTGTTCAAGTCAAAAAACAGGAGAAAATTCGACAATTGCGGGGCAAACTCAACTGGGAAGGAAATCTGGATGAAATGAGGACAGACCGATGATTTTGGTCGATTCTTCGGTGTGGATAAATTATTTTAACGGCAAAACTACCTGGCAAACTGAAATGCTCGACCAAATGCTGCAACAAATTCCTGTTTACACAGGAGATTTGATTCTCACAGAGGTCTTACAGGGATTTCGGAAAGATCAGGAGTATAAAAAAGCCAAGGAAGTCTTAAGCATACTCCCCTGTAAAAATCTAGGCGGTTACGACATTGCAATTCAAAGTTCTGAAAATTATAGGAAATTGCGAAAAAAAGGAATTACTATTCGTAAAACAATCGATATCATCATCGGAACATTCTGTATTACTGAAAATATCCCTTTATTGCATGACGACAGAGATTTTGATCCGATGCAGGAACATTTGTCGCTGAAAACAATTTCTCCAGTGATGACATAAAACTGACACTACCCTACCCCGATATTCCGAATCCCCTCCGGTCGCCATGCCGGTGAGATCACATGACTCCCCTTCCCCT
>JAOZOL010000730.1 GCA_029933295.1 Desulfobacterales bacterium
TGATGCTGGCTCCCGTTGCCCCGCACATCGCCGAAGAACTCTGGGAGCGGATGGGCGGACAATACTCCATCCACACCCAACCCTGGCCCAAAGTGGACGAATCTGCCATAGTTGTCGATGAAATCGAGATGGCTGTGCAAGTCAACGGCAAAGTGCGCGACAAAATCACAGTCGCCGTTGACGCGGATGATGAATCTATAAAAGTTACCGCTCTGGCAAGCGAGAATGTGCAGAAATTCTTAGAAGGGAAAACGCCCCGAAAGGTGATTGTGATTAAGGGAAGGTTGGTTAATATTGTGAAGTAGGGATTAGTTGATTAGGGATCAGGAATCAGGAAAAGCAAAAGCCCTTCGAAGTTTGGGAACTTCGGAGGGCTTTTTTGTGCGGTCTTAAAAATCTTTTTTTTCAAATATATCCCCATTCTACAAACTGCTCTTGCAATTCAGGATCATTTTTGAATGCCTGATAATAGACAAATTCAGGTGCCACATCAGCCCCGTTATCCCAGACAATGGTTTCTAGCTCTTCATCTACCTTGAGTTTTGCGAAGAGTGCTTTTTCTTTTAAGGGCTCAAAAATAGCACCCTTCAAAATAGAACTTAAATCTGCTATTCCTTTTCTTCCATTATTGAATTCTACTTTTATTTTATAATCTGAAAAATATTTGGCTTTAGCAATATGTAAAAACATCATTTACTCCAATGGAGCAATGGGACGTAAGGCTTCTCGCTGCGCACATCGCTCCCAATTTTCAATCAATTCATCTCGATGAAGTTCATACCACTCCAAGACATGCCTCAAAGCCCTTCTGGGGAATTTTCCTTCAACTACACCATCATTAATGGCTTGTGATTTCGTATTCCCCATATTTTGCATGAAAATGGGGCGGGGAGTGGTCATCCCAATACATCGCAATCACAATGCCTAAAAACCGACTTATCGTTGGCATATTTCACCTCTGGATTTATTAAACACAGTGTCTTCAATTAAAATTATACATCAAAAAGTGGAAGTTGGTTGTGAATAA
>JAOZOL010000271.1 GCA_029933295.1 Desulfobacterales bacterium
AATTGTAAAAAGTCAAAATTTTTTTGGATTTTGGCATAAAGGACAGATAACTGCCCAACTTAAAACACGGTCGAAGGGCGAGCTCGTTTATTGCTTCTTCTTGACCAGATACCTGTCATTAACCCGATCCTGAAGAATGACCATATCAAAATTTTTTTCATTGGCGGAATCATACCATTCAAATCCCTGTTCGCGACAAGCGCGACATGCTTTTCTGGGAATATGGACGGCTAATATATGATGTCCGATGTCGGATGAAGAATCGATATTTAATACCCCGCTGCATTCATTGCAGATTTTTAGGGTCTCATTCTGACTTTCATTGAAGCCATCGGTATCATAAAAAATATTCCGGCGGCGTTTGACAAATTTTTTATTGGCCCGCAATCTGTTTTGAATAAGTTGGCGTGCCTTCCAGTTGGACATGACCGTGTCGCAGGTGTTTTGAATCTGTTTGGTGATCTGGGGGGACTGCCTTAATTTTTCATGATCATATCCTGGTTCCGTCACCTTGCTGTAGTCAACCCCGGCCATTGCCAGAATGATTCCCACATTGACATAGGGAAGCGCCCCTTCAATGGAGTATCCGCCCTCCAGCACGGCAATATCCGGTTTTAACAGGCGGGTTAAATCCGCATAACCCTGGGCGGAAAAATGCATGTTGGTCAACGGGTCGGTAAAATGGTTGTCCTGTCCCGCGGAATTAACAATAATGTCGGGTTTGAATTCTTCTAAAACCGGCAGGACCAGCTCTTTAATGACATGGAGGAAGCCTTCTTCGGAGGTATAGGGCGGCAGGGGTACATTTAACGTGGTGCCGGCAGCCGACGGCCCGCCTAGTTCTTCCGGGAAACCTGATCCGGGATAAAGTGTCCGCCCGTCCTGGTGGAGGGAGATATAGAGTGTGTCCGGATCATGCCAGTAAATATCCTGGGTTCCGTCACCGTGGTGGCAGTCCGTATCAATGATTGCCACCCGGTCAATATTGTGTTCCGCCCGGAGATATTCAACCATGATGGCTTCGTTGTTTACGTTGCAGAAGCCTCTGCCGCCGTGAACAATCCTCATGGCGTGATGACCCGGGGGCCGGACAAGGGCAAAACCCCTTTCAATCTTTTTGTTCATGATTGCCTGGGCAATGGTTTTCGCGCCGCCTGCGCTGATAAAATGCGATTCCGTCATCACGGATTGTTCATCGGGCGCACAAAAATGTATCCGCTGAACATCCTTGATGTCAACCATACTGGCTTTAAATTCGATGATGCCGTCGATATCTAAAACCCCTTCTTCAAGGACCTGATCCTGGGTATAGAGAAGGCGCTCCTCTCTTTCCGGATGTGTTTCGCTGATGGCCCAATCAAAGGCAGGGAAAAAAATAAGGCCTGTTTTATGTTTTGCTTGCATCATGGGTTAACTCCGATATTGTTGTGCATGTGATGGGACCGCCTTATTGATATTTTTATTGGTTATGGCTTTGCATGCCGGGATATGCTTTCCGTGATTGCTTTGTAATTGTGGATCAGTCCCGGTTTAATTTGTAGTTTGATGCGAATGTTTTTTCCGGTTAATCGAAATCCCCTGACCATATTAAATTCAAGCTCTTCCAACACATCCAGGTCAAGGTCGGCAATATCCGCACCGAATTTCAAGGCTTTTTGTCTGAGCAGATCGTATCCCATTTCAAGGGCGTCCTGTTTGGAAAAGTTGGGTTTAACGGATGTGGAGAAAGATTCCTCGGGCGCCATGGCGATCCTCTTTTGCGTGTCTGCATATAAGGTGACTTCGCATGTTGTTCTTGAAAGGGCTGTGCCGATGGCATTGGCAACCGACCATTGGGGTACTTTTTGAACCGTAAATTCGGAAACAGATTCCAGGTGCTGGGCAAAATACGGGGCAGGTCCGCCAAGAACCATGATATGGGTCGGAGCCACCTGATATCCTTCCAGCATTTCTTTAATCGTGTAGACCGGTTTGCTGTTGATACGTTCAATCATTTTTCGAGCAGCGGTTAAAATGTCCTGGCACGCAAGATCAAAGATTTCAAAGGCCGCGTCTTCAAGGCAGAGGCCGAGTTTTTCGGCAATGGGCGCAATCCCTTTAACTGATTTTTCCCGATCGCCGTTTTCTGCTTTTCCCAGAACAAAGAGCGCATCCGTGGGCGTGGGTTCCGGGCCGCCGTAGGCCATTGCCGGACCGGCACGATCCGGGCCGATTTTTAATGCATTGTCAACGAACCTTACAACACTGTCGCCACCGATACCGATTGAATAACTGTTTAAAGCCCGGATCAGGGTTTTATACTCTCCGATTTCAATTCCTAATGGTGAGAGTAAGGGGGTTTTGTTTATCAATACCGCCATATCGGTTGTGGTTCCGCCGATGTCCATGACGATGGTTTCCCCATTTTCCGGAGCAAAGGCAACAGATCCCATTACACTGGCGGACGGTCCGGATAAAACCGATTGGCCGGGGCAATCAATGGATGTATCAAAATCCATGGTTCCGCCATCGGCTTTTAAGATATAGATGGGAAATGAAATCCCTTTTTCGCGCAAAGATTGTTGAACCGCTTCAAAAAAGTCTTTATGAACCGGATAAACGGATGCATTTAGAAACGTGGTGGCGATTCGGCGGGGAAAACTAAGGTGTCCTGAAATTTTATGCCCGAAAAATATTTTGTCAACATAGGGTGTTAAAATTTCTCCGATCTGGATTTCATGGGCCGTATTTCGGGGAGAAAATTTTCCCACCACGCCCACATGCCGGATTCCATCAGATTTAAGACGGCCGGCGATTTTTTGGATCTGGTTTTTATCGATGGGTGTAATTTCTTTGCCGCTGTGATCAATGGAGCCTGCAACAGAATAATAATGATTGTTGGTGCGAAACACTTCCGGGTCGATTCCCGGACCTCCTGAAACAATCATTGCAGCCTCTGGAAGGTTTTTTTGGATAATCGCATTGGTGGTGAGTGTTGTAGAAAGAACCGCATGCTTGATTGATTCGGGTGGGATATTTTCCGTTATTTTTTCAATTCCGGTTAAGACTGTTTTGAAAAGTGCCGATCTGTCCGTGGGCACTTTGATCCATTTTTCAAGGCCGTTATCCCCGACAAGGACGATATCCGTATGGGTACCGCCGACATCAAGTCCGATGATCATGTTATTTCCTTATTGATAATGGGTTATCATATGAAGGAACTCATTATGAATATATACATAGAATTATAACAGAATTTATTTTGTAAAGATAGTCAATATATTAGATTTTTGATTTTAAATTTGTGATTTGTGATTTCAGGAGGCTTTTTATTTGATTCTTTACAAAGAATACGTGAGTTGATACCCAATAAATGTAGATGGGTTATGTAATTGACAGGTTACGACTGATTTTGTAACTTCTCAATAAATCCGGGCAATAACTCCAGAAAACTATCACAATATGTGAATCGCCCGACCTTTTTGAGAACTTACCTGATTTTTTCGGTTTATCCGGGATTGGTGAAGCATGACAACAGATATTGATTTTATGAAACAAGCGATTAAATCGGCCAAAACAGCATTTTCAGCCGGGGAGTTTCCTGTGGGATGCGTGATCGCGGACAAAGACCATATCCTTACCACAGGGTTCCGCAAAGGCACTGTCGGCTCATGTGCCAATGAAATTGATCATGCCGAGATTATGGCATTAAGGAATTTATCTGAAAAACAGCCCCCAAAGAATATGGATGAATTAACATTGTTCTGTACCATGGAGCCCTGCCTGATGTGTTTTGGGGCGATACTGCTTTCCGGTATCAAAAGAATCGTTTATGCATATGAAGATGTCATGGGCGGGGGAACCCGATGCGATCTTTCAGGTTTACCAATACTTTATAGAGATGCGAATGTTACGGTTGTGCCCCATGTGTTGCGCTCACAGAGCCTGGAACTGTTTAAAGCGTTTTTTGCAAAACCGGAAAATAATTACTGGAAGAACAGCCTGCTGGCGGAGTATACCCTGGCGCAGGA
>JAOZOL010000731.1 GCA_029933295.1 Desulfobacterales bacterium
TTGAATAACTTATGATTGAATTTAATATAGATACCAAATCGTCTGAAACACGGGCGCGTGCGGGGAACTTAATCACCGCCCACGGGACCATCAAAACCCCGATTTTTATGCCCGTGGGCACTGCCGGAACAGTTAAGGCGATCACCCCCGAAGAGCTGCATAAATGCCGGGCACAGATTATTCTTTCAAACACCTATCATTTATATCTCCGGCCAGGAATGGAAGTCATCAAACAGTTTTCAGGCTTACATTCTTTTATGAACTGGGACGGCCCCATCCTCACCGACAGCGGGGGATTTCAAATATTTTCTCTGGCAAAAATATCTAAAACCACGGAAAAAGGGTTTGATTTTCAATCCCATATTGACGGTTCCCGCCATTTGATCTCGCCGGAAGATGCTGTTAAAATTCAGACCACGCTGGGTGCTGACATCATCATGTGTTTAGACAGTTGTATCCCCTATCCGGCGGATGAAAAAACAGCCATAGACGCACTTGAGCTTACCACCCGATGGGCCGGACGATGCAAAACAAAATGGGAGCAACAATCAGACAGGAAAAATGCCCTGTTCGGGATCATCCAGGGCGGCATGTTCAAACATCTCAGAAAACAATCAGCTGAAGAACTCCTTGAACTTGATTTTCCCGGATATGCGGTGGGGGGCTTAAGTGTCGGAGAACCAAAGGGGCTGATGCTTGAAATGGCCGACCACACCCTGCCCCTGTTGCCTGCGGAAAAGCCGAAATATGTCATGGGCGTCGGCACTCCCGAAGACCTTGTGGAGCTGGTATCCTTGGGCACAGACATGTTTGACTGCGTAATGCCCACCCGAAATGCCCGAAACGGTCAACTCTTTACCGCACATGGAAATATCAACATCAACAATGCCAGATTTAAATACGATACCGATCCGGTGGATCCCGGGTGCGGCTGCTATACCTGCTTAAGGTACTCAAGGGCATATCTGCATCATCTTTACCGTTGCCGGGAACTGCTGTCATACCGCTTAAACACCATCCATAA
>JAOZOL010000272.1 GCA_029933295.1 Desulfobacterales bacterium
ATAAAATTTTCCCCGACCAATATTTTATTAAATACCCTGTTACGTATTTTTGCGGCAAATTTCAATTTACGACCGGGCTTAAAAAAATATTTAAAAAGCGATCAGGGCTGGATCGATTTTTCCATGGGTTTTAAAACCGTTTCCGGGTCCGTGGCAGTAGCGGTCATATTTAAAAACGGAAAAGTATCCGTATCCAAAACATTTCCTGAAAAAATCGATACCATGCTGACGTTTTATTCTGAGAATGAAGTGATCAAGCTGCTGGGGGCCACACCCACAGAACAATTATTCATGGTATTAAAAGGCCGGTTAAGCACCAAAGGCAATCAATCATATCTGAACCTGTTCTTTTTTTTCCTGTCTTTGCTGTTAAAGAACAAACAAAAAAAACTCATGGAAAAAGAACGGACAATTTCTAAAAAAGAACTTTTAAAAGATTCACCGACCCATAAAAAAAATCTCAGCGATGATTTGCAAAAACGGTTTGCCTTTCGAATGAAAGCTGATGCCATTGATAAGAATGTAAAATTTCTGGAGGACCCGTTTTTATCCGAATTCGGTATTGATGATTTTCCCCGGGTGAAAAAATTTTTAGACATTCATTTTGAAGTCAAACCCGAAGTCTGTCCTGAACTGCCCAAACTGGTGACGGACTGGCACAAAGCAAATGGTTATGAGACGGACAACGAGGGAAATCCCTGGCACCCTGTTATTCGTAAAGCAAAATCCTATAAATATTTAATGGAAAACCGGAAACCATTAATCAGAGAAAACGACCTCATCGCCGGGACAACGACAACAAAAGATATCGGCGTGGTGGTTTACCCGGAAGGCCACGGTACCATGATCTGGGGAGAACTGTTAACCGTACCCCACCGGACATTAAACCCCTATGATGTGTCCGAAAAAACATTGGATATTCTTCATCATGAGGTATTCCCGTACTGGGCAAACCGGAACTTCAAGGAATGGGTCAGAGAAAAATATGACAGCCCCTTATGTCAACAGATTGATGAGCGGTTTGCCATCTATTTTCTCTGGAAATCGGTCACCATTTCCCACACTATCCCGGATTTTCCCAAGCTCCTGAGTATGGGCACCCGCGGCATCATAGAAGAAATCAAAGAAAAAATGAACAGCTTTGATGACCGTTCAAATGAAAAAAACACCCTTGAAGCCATGATTCTCTGCCTGGAAGGACTGACTGCGTATTCAAAGAACCTCGCTAAATACGCCGCTGAAAAAGCCGCTGCCGAAAAAAATAAAAACCGCAAAGCAGAAATTGAAAACCTGGCGGCCATCTGCGACCAGGTGGTGGAAAAACCCGCCCGAACCCTGGATGAAGCGGTCAACGCCATGTGGATATCCTGGGTGGGCCTGCACATGGAAAGCACCAATGCCGGGCTGTCCATGGGCCGCCTGGATCAGTGGCTCCAGCCCTATTTTGAAGCAGACATGGCAAAGCTGAAAACAAAAAAAGGAAAAAACGATTATATCAAACATGCCATTGAGCTGATTGGATGTTTCTATATGCGCTGCACCGATCATCTGCCCCTGACTCCTGATATTGCCAACTGGGTGTTTGGCGGCAGCTCCTCGGACCAGGCCATTACCCTGGGCGGTGTGACGCCTGAAGGCGAAGACGGGGTCTGTGACATGACCTACATCTTTTTAAAAGTAACGGAAATGCTTTCCATCCGGGACCCCAATGTAAACGCACGATTTTCTCCGGGAATCAACAGTGACACCTATTTAAAACGGCTGTGCGAAGTCAACCTGATCACATCGGCCACGCCGTCCATGCACAATGATAATGAAGTGATGGCATCATTGGAAGAGTTCAACTATGACATCAAAGACCTGCGCAACTGGTCCGCCACCGGGTGCGTGGAACCCACCCTTTCAGGCAAACACATCGGCCATACCAATTTTCAAATGATGAACATGGTGGCGGCCCTTGAAATGGCATTAAACAACGGAAAACACCCATTGCTGAACTGGAAATTCGGACCAAATACAGGAGAAATTGGCGCCGGAAATATGGAAGATGACCCGTTTAAAACCTTTGATGACTTTTTTAACGCATTCACCACCCAGTTTAAATTCATTATCGACCAATCCATTGAATACAATGAAATGCTGGCTAAAGCCCATCAGGTCATCCGTCCCACGCCCCTGCTGTCTTCAGTAATCAGCGACTGCATCAGTAAAGGAAAAGATGTGACCATCGGCGGTGCCAGATACAACAGCTCCGGGGCAGCACTTATCGGTTTGGCGGATGTCACGGATTCACTTCTGGTCATCAAAAAACTGGTCTATGAGGATAAAAAAGTAACGCTAAAAGACCTGAAAAAAGCGGTTGATGAAAATTTTGAAAATGACCCGGCACTCCTTGCCATGGTTACAAAAAAAGTGCCTTTATTCGGCTCCGGCAATGATAAAGCTGTTGAGATGGCGGACCGGATTGCCAAATTCGCCCATGATTACTATGGCAGCAAAAAACACTATCGCGGCGGAAAATACACCGTGGGATTCTGGTCCATGTCCAACCATGTGGCCTACGGCACCTTAACCGGTGCCCTGCCGTCCGGTCGGCTGAGCGGCAAGGCGTTTACCCCCGGCCTGACCCCGGAGCCCAACGCGTCCAAAAACCTGCTGGACAACATCCGGGACGTGGCCCGTCTGGATACCAAAAACATCAACAACAATATCGCGTTTAACGTAAAAGTCATCCCGGCAGCAGATGATACACGGGAAAAAACCGTCAATGACATGTTCTCCTATGTGAAAACATATTTTGATCTGGGCGGCATGCAGATGCAGATGAATGTCGTGACGTCTGAAACACTAAAAGACGCCATGGCGCACCCGGAAAACTACCGCAACCTGCTGGTGCGAATTTCCGGATACAATGCCTATTTTGTCACCTTGAACCGGGATATGCAGATAGAACTGATCGAGCGGGCGGAATATGAGATGTAAACTCAACTTTCTGACTTGATGCTATCCTCTTGATATACTGAGCAAAAATTGAACTATATCACTTATCTATGTCCGATAATCTGCGTTGATTTTAACATAATCGATGGAAAAATCACAGGTCCAGCAGGAAGAGAGGCCATCTCCCACATGCAGGTCAACAACAACTTCAAATTCTGAAAGCTTTAACACTTCTGCAGCCTCAGCCTCCATATCCTTGCCGCATCCAAGGCCGTTTTTAACCATCTGCACATCATTTAAAAATATGTCGATGGCATCCGGGTTGATGGGCACACCGGCCCGGCCCAGGGCGCCGATTATCCGGCCCCAGTTGGCATCTTCGCCGAAAAACGCGGTTTTTACGAGATTTGAATTTGCAATTGTATCGGCAATTATTTGAGCATCAGCAATCGATGCAGCACCTTTTACAATTATCTCAACTAGCTTGGTAGCCCCTTCACCGTCTTTGACGATCATTTTGGCAAGCTCTATGAGCATGCCATCAAGGACTTTCTGGAATACTTCCTTATTTAACGAATCAGCTAAAGCAACTCCTGACTTTCCGTTTGCCAGGATCAGCACAGTGTCATTGGTACTGGTGTCCCCGTCAATGGTGATCCGGTTAAATGATTTATCAACGGATTTAGTTAATATCTGTTTTAACGTGGTTGAATCTGCGTCAACATCCGTGCAAACATAACTCAGCATGGTGGCCATATCCGGCCGGATCATGCCCGACCCCTTGGCGACCCCGGTTATGGAAAAAAAACCGGAATCGGTTTTGATGGTTTTTGATATCAATTTTGGCTTTGTGTCCGTGGTCATGATGGCTTTAGCAAAGTTTAAAAACCCGTCTTCCGACAATTCATTGACCAGAGCCGGAACCCCCGCACACGCTTTATCAACAGGCATTGGTTCGCCGATCACACCAGTGGAAGAAACAAGCACCATTTCTTCGGCCACCGCGAGTTTATCCGCCGTCGCTTTTGCCATCCGGATGGCGTCTTTCAT
>JAOZOL010000732.1 GCA_029933295.1 Desulfobacterales bacterium
TTTGAATTTAATATTAACGATTGATAGGAAACGCTCGGACGATTGAAACAAAAGCCGTGGTTAACACTATATAAAAAAAATTTGCTTGCTTATTCCAGTTTGAACTTAAATGTAAAATATCCGCAAGTTTTAGGTGTCTCGTTTGTAAACTAGTAGTGCAAGTGTATTTAGTTTTAAGCAGATGTATGTTTAAGCAGTGGTTTTCTTCCATAAATGTTGATTTTAGTTTTGAAAAAACTAAAACTTACTGTACTTTAGAGCCTTGAATTAAACGAGAGCAAACATTTTTTATATTCTCGTTAACCACCAGCTAGCATAAGATAAAGCACAGTTTGAATTAATCTTTTTCGTTTTAAATATTTTAGTTTTTCTTTCAAAAATCATCAGGTAACAGTTTGACCAAACTTGCTTCAAATATCAGCGGTTTGACTTGAAGTGGCATAACTGAGTAAATTTTGTGTAATGTTAATCAGTATTTTTGGTTTGAATGTTCTGACTGTTCTTTTAATTATTGACATCGATTGAATGTGCCAGACTGTTCAGGTCAACGAGCGCATTTTTTGACTTAGTTTTGTGCCTAAAATAAACATTTGCATTTTTTGACTTTCATATTCTCGGTTTGACCTAAACCGTCAGTCATTTTGAATTTAATATTAACGATTGATAGGAAACGCTCGGACGATTGAAACAAAAGCAGTGGTTAACACTATATAAAAAAAATTTGCTGACTTATTCCAGTTTGAACTTAAATGCAAAATATCCGCAAGTTTTAGGTGGCTCGTCTGTAAAGTAGGGTAGTGTAGGATTTGTAGTTTTGTGCAAAATGATATTGAAGCATAATTTTTCTTTCAAAAAAGTTAGTTTTAATTTTGAGAAGACTAAAACTTGCTGTAATTTAGTGCATTAATTGAACGACTGCAAACATTTTTTATATTGGTCGTTAACCACCAACTAGCATAAGATAAGCCACAGTTTGAATTAATCTTTTTCGTTTTAAATATTTTAGTTTTTCTTTCAAAAAT
>JAOZOL010000733.1 GCA_029933295.1 Desulfobacterales bacterium
CTCAAATGGATCAAAAGTTTGACATCATTATTTTATCCGATCTGGTCAATGACTTGTGGGATGTGCAAGCGGTTTTTGAGAACCTTTCCGGATTGTGCCATTCCCGAACCAGAGTGATCATCAATTTTTACAGTAATTTGTGGCGAATTCCCCTGTCAATTATTAAATGGCTTGGTAAAGGCGCCAATCTGTTACCGCAAAACTGGCTGGCGCATAATGATGTGATCAATCTGCTCCAATTGTCGGGATTTGATGTGATCAATCTTCGGTCAAAGATTTTCTGGCCGCTAAAATGTTTTTTCTTAGAAAAGTTGTTCAACCGGTTTCTGGTGAATTTTATGCCGTTTCGGTGGTTTGCGTTAACCAACTTTATTGTTGCCCGGCCGGCGCCGGCAACGGGTCAGGCAAAAGCCGTTCCTTCAGTATCAGTGATTATTGCCGCGCGAAATGAAGCCGGGAATATTGAACAGATAATAAAACGGGTTCCTGCTCTCGGCAGCCGGACTCAGATTGTATTTGTTGAAGGCCATTCCACGGATAATACTTATGAAACCATTGAGAAAGCGATTAAACAGCACCCTGAAAAAGAAATTATTTTATACAGGCAGCCGGGTAAAGGGAAGGGGGATGCAGTACGGCTTGGGTTTGAAAAAGCCAACGGCGATATCCTGATGATTCTTGATGCGGACATGACTGTTCCGCCGGAGGATTTACCCCGGTTTGTGGATGCCATTGCAACCGGCAAAGGTGAATTTATTAACGGCGTGCGTCTTGTGTACCCTATGGAAGATGAGGCCATGCGGTTTTTTAATATTCTCGGCAACAAGTTTTTTTCTCTTGCGTTTTCATGGCTTCTGGAACAGCCCATTAAGGATACCCTTTGCGGAACCAAGGTGATGTGGGCAAAGGATTATAAAAAACTGGCAGATAACCGGGCATACTTTGGTGATTTTGATCCATTTGGTGATTTTGACCTGCTGTTTGGCGCGGCCAAGCTGAATTTGAAAATCGTGGAAGTGCCG
>JAOZOL010000734.1 GCA_029933295.1 Desulfobacterales bacterium
GGTAAGAAATCATCAGCTTTGCAATTTTCCGGATCGTTCGGGCGGATTCCCGGTTAAACTGTTCGGTTTCCTTGTCTGAAAACTCATCAAATTTTACAATATCACATTCCTTCATCACCGTCAGCAGTTCCAAAACAACTTTTTCGGTCAATTCATTAAACTGTGTCTTTTTAAAATCCGAATCAGCACTTGATTGAATCGCTGCAACGCTTTCTTTCAGAGGATCGCCGGAAGTAGCAAGGCGTTTTTGAATCATTTCAAATATCAAAGTAAAAATAACATCAATGCTGTTGCTTTTGATCAAAGTCGGGCTGTGAAAATAAGAAAAATCTTTTTTAACGAAAATCGTTGCTTTACGAAGGTCAACTACTTTTTCAAACCAGTTGACAGTGTATCGCTTATAATCGTCTATGTCCCATTTTTCTTTTTCCCAGATATGCGCGTAAATAATCTTATCCAATTGCTCAAAACAATCCTTTTGGTTTTCAAAATTATAAGTTCCCAGCAAAGCGCCTGCCTGGAAGATGTCCACTCCCGGTTTTTTCGCATGCTCGGATATTTCAGCGCATAAAATCCGTTGATCATTACCGGGGCGAGCGATTAAAATTTTAAAAGACGGCTTTCCCTTTTCAATACGCTGCAGTTCTTCCGCAGACTCAGGGGGAATCACTTTTTCAGCAATAGCAGGCGGCAAAAAAGCAGCCAGCAGATTCGGACTCAGGTCAAGAATCTCCATAACAGCCAGAAATACATCCAATTCGTCCTCCGACAATGACTGAACGGGAACCAGCCTGCCGGGTTCCAGATACGGTACGAAAACATTTATCATGGCCTCAAGCCCATCCTGCCAGTGGGCACTTCTGGGATCTTTACCTTCGTCAATCCATTGTTTAACTTTTGGGGATATTTCGTCCATCACATCTTCCTGTTATTATCTATTAAGGTTTTAATTGATTGCATTTTCGATTCGCAATTCTGCTTATTCTGTAGTGAGGTCTGCTCTTGACTCATTTTAAATTTA
>JAOZOL010000735.1 GCA_029933295.1 Desulfobacterales bacterium
TACCGGCACAATTCTCTGAAATTGCAGTAATCGCAGAATATTTTATTGTCCGTTTTTTTAAATTTCTCTTTTTTTTGGGGGATGTTTTCCTCAATACTGGTACAGAAATCATACATTTCGCGGGTTTCTTTTTTTACGGTTTCTGCAAAATTTTCAGTGTCAGGCTTTGATACCGTCAAAGTATCTTCCTTATACTCAGGTTTCAAATAAGCAATGATGGGGGTTATTTTTGCCGGATCATGATTAAAATGAAAGGCTGCCCAGGCCGTGTATCCAAGCATTTGTTTATGGTGCTTGTTATTATCCTGTTTGCCGGTTTTCCAGTCCATGATGTAAAACATATCGTCAATGGGAAACAGAAAGTCCACTTTGCAATATGCTTTCAAGCCGTTGATAACGGTCTGCCCGAATCCCGGCGGTTCGATGACCCATTGATCCGTGTTGTTCACCGCATGAGTAATCAGCCATTTGAATCGATCGCTGTTAAGCAGGTTACTTAATGACAACCTGATACTTTCAAACATTTCATCGATATTTAACTGCTCAATCCGGCTGTAATATATTTCTGAAAAAGGTTTCCGGCAGTATTGATCGGTTGTTTTGCGGGCAAAATCATAAAATCTGTTCGTGTCTATCGGTTGATTTGTTTTTTGAAGACGCTCTAAGAGCACTTTGATAACGTCATGGACGATATTTCCGATCTCAAGGGGGATGGATGTCATTTTTTTAAGCTGATTGATTTTATCGATTGGATATTCGGTGTCAAATTTTGCGTAATATGTGTAATAATACCTTCGCTGACATGTCTGGAACGTATCATACCGGGACGCTGACCAGCCGAGGATGGGCGTAAAGCTAAATTGTTTTATGGGAAGCATAATGTATTATATCCTGAATCTGAATCGTTTGATTATTTTGTTGAATGTCTCTTCGTCGGCATTATAGAATTCGGGAGTACTCGTGCAGGTGATAACGTAAAAGTTGGTACCGCTTACCAGCGCATACAGCATTACCTTATAT
>JAOZOL010000736.1 GCA_029933295.1 Desulfobacterales bacterium
TCTCCGGCATGGCGGCATAAGGGGCCGGGGAAATATGCTTTATGTTTATGAAGAGCGTAAGTCCCGATCTGGGTTTCAATATTGTATTCACGCATGTTTTCAATAACCGTATCGCGGTTTTCAATAAAAATACAGAAGGATTGGTAAGAATGCCTGCCCAGTGGGGTGGTTGTGGGAATTTTAATATTTTTATTATCTTTAAGAAGGCGGGTATAATTTTGCGCAAGTTCCCTGCGGCGGTTTAAAAGATAGTCGATCTGCTGCATTTGAACCACTCCAAGCGCCGCCTGGATGTTGCTCAGTTTATAATTGGTACCGATCCGGTCAAACTGGGTGGTTAAACGCGAATCATTTACCCCCATGCCGAAATGTTTATAGGACAGCATCCAGTCCGCCAGGGTCTGATCATCGGTGGTGATAACGCCCCCTTCCCCGGTGGTGATGAATTTGCGGGGATGCAGACTGAAGACGGAAATATCCGCCTGGCAGCCGACTTTTGTGTTTTTAAATTCCGCACCAATGGAACAGGCGGCATCTTCTATAATATAAAATCCATGCTTTTCTTTGAGTTGATTGAGTTTATCATAATCCAGCGGGTTCCCGAATATGGAAACAGGTATAATTGCCTTGGTTTTATCCGTAACAGCCTTTTCAAGGGCATTATAATTAATCAACATGGAATCGGGATCCACATCTACCATAACAATGCTTGCGCCGACGATGGCGACCACAGCGATGGTGGCCGGGTATGTATAATCCGGGACAATAACCTCATCTCCCGGCCCGATGTTTAAAGCCCGTAATGCCATTTCAAGGCCGGTTGTGCAGGAGGTGACGGCCAGGGCATACCGGCATTTGATGTATTGTATGAAAAGGGATTCAAATTCACGGGTAACAGGGCCTTCGGTGAGATACCCGCTGTCAAGCACCTCACATACCTTGTCTTTGACTTCCTGAGTGATATACGGTTTGATTAATGGTATTTTCTTCATATTTTCACCTTCTTCCCCTTCCTTTC
>JAOZOL010000273.1:0-1682 GCA_029933295.1 Desulfobacterales bacterium
ACAGGCATTAGCGTTTGTTTTTTCAAGGATTCAATCATATAAAATAAAAAATCTATCCTGTTTTTTGTTGTTGTACAACTAACAATAATTTTTCTTTTTTCATCCATAAATGATACCTTCTTTATTTTTTAATCTTATGTTTTTAATTTGTTCACGAAATATGTTGTCCACTTCTGGTAAATCAGTCCAGTTCTTCATAAGGCGCTGACAGTCCCTTCTGAATTTCCGATGAAATTGAATTGCCCATCGATGGTTGCGCATGGCATCCAGATCAATCACAGTCAATTTCCCGCCTGCAAAGATAAAATTTGTCGCTTTACAATCTCCATGGCTGATGTATGCATTGGCAAGCTGCTGAAGTAATTCCCCGAACTGTTTTACCAGGCTTTCACAATCAACCGTTTTTATCCTGCTGGAATGAAGCAGATGATAAACATCTATCCCATTAATATGTTCCGTTATAAAATACGCTTTGGAGCGAAAAGGACCCCATCGTTTTTCCAAAAGTGCAATCGGTTTAGGCGTGGAGATCCCAAGCAGCCATAACCGGTGGGCGTTACGCCATGAATGCCAGGCCCTGCTGGGTTGCAAGCATCGCCTAAGGGCGTGCCAGACATTTTTCATATTATAACGCTTCACCACCATGGACTGACCATCCACTTCAACCAGCACCACAGTTGAACTATTACCGTCTTTAAGCAATTGCCCCCCGGCAATCAACGTATCGGGATTCTCAAGGAAACGGGCCATTGCGTCCGTATTATACTTCCTGTCATAAACCAGAAAGCGATTCCAGGATTTCCGGCAGATATAAGCTGAAGATTCCCTGTAAATTTTTTTAAGACGTGTTTTTTCTCTCTTTTGATACTGATGATCTATTTTTTTCATCAACAGATTATATGGTAAAATACTTTCCGGCCATTCTCTTTTCTTTAAATATATATTAAACGCATGGGGAATCAGACGAGCAAATTGCGGATATATACGGGAAAAAAGCAACCCTAAATTTTTCAGGCTTTTTGCTTTTGAAAGCGGCTTTCCCCGTCGGCGGACATTAACATCAGCACCATCGATGGTATAAATTTTATTACCGGACAAAATAAAATTCCCCAGGTGTAAATCCTCCTGGATGAGTCCGGCGTTATGTTGATCCGCAATTACGGAAACGATTTGTTCCAATAGCTCTGCGTGCCTACTATCACTATCCGCCTGTTCCCACGCATCTGCAAAATCAATGACCGGATCAATCTGCTGAAAAACCAGAACCTGCACATTTCCGGGGGGCAGTGCGCCTTTAAACAATAACGGCGGTGTATTGATTCCCGTTTTTTTTAAAGCAAATATGCCTCTTTCTTCACGGAAACAATGTTTTTTCCCCCTTTTGGGGCTTAAAAAAAATTTTGCAACAACATGTCGGCCATTGCACTCACCGGAACATACCAGTCGTTTTCCGGGCAAAATCCGCAAATTTTGATTGCATGATAATTCCAGATCCCGGTTATTGGATTTCAGATTTACTCGAAATGGAAATTCCAGGCTGTGCCCGGCAGCACATAGATAATTGCTGTCTGCAATGCGATCAACGCTCAAACCGCTTTATCCTTTTTAAAAGAAAAAATTGTCGTCCTTAACTTCCTCTATGTCATCCACACGTTTGTCTGAATGTATGAAATTTTCCACCC
>JAOZOL010000273.1:1782-3970 GCA_029933295.1 Desulfobacterales bacterium
TTAACTTCCTCTATGTCATCCACACGTTTGTCTGAATGTATGAAATTTTCCACCCACCAGTTCACATGATTGTAAAAACATGCGATACGATTACACTCTTTTTCAGCATTAAAATCAGTAATCGAACGTGTCAGGCTTTGTAATGTTTTATTGAATTTTTCTTCTCCGGCATATCCATTGGATTCTGCAAATTTGGCGCTTCCAACGCCTCTGAAAGCAGGACAGTGAAAAATACCGGACGGCGTCACCACCGTGTTAAAAACCTGCATATGACATATTTTAGGCTGTTTTTTCAGATCATCTACCTTGTTATTCAACATCGCAATTAAATTAACACTTTCAAGGACTTTGATAGTTTTTCCCGCAACATTTTTGGCATCATGAAGATTTTTTTTAACTTCCTCTATAATACGTTGTTCTTTTTCCCGGTCTACATTATCTAAAAGCGTCTCCTTTTGAGAGTCAGCAAGCCGTATCAGGCATGGTTTAAAGGAAACATAATCAAAATGATATGTTGACGCCAGTCTCACGGCTTCGCTCATTTCATGGATATTCGGTTCAAGTGCATTCCCGTTAAAATATAATCCTTCCCACATAATAACAAATGAATACCCCAGGGAAATGTCAGGATTGCTTATTTTCAATTCCCGTGCGTTATGGAGAATGTCCTGTAAAGTCGCACGGGTTCTAGGCCTGTGAAGTTTCTCAAAGGTGGCCTGGCTGGCCGCGTCTAATGACAATCTGACCCAGTCATGCTTTTCCAGTAAATCAGCAATCTTGGCAACGCGTTCCAGTTTTGATCCGTTGGTGACAATACCCAGCTGCAGTCCCATTTTTTTAATATAACTGACAATTTCATCAAAATCATTGTACAGGGTTGGCTCCCCGCCGCCTAAAAGTATAACGGATAACAAACCATGGGATTTTAAGGTGCTTAGACTTTGCTTTATATCCTCAATATCTAAGTATTCTCCGGTATTCGTAATTTCCGAATCAACGCAGTGCGGACATGAAAAATTACAGGCGGTTGTTAAATCGAGATTTATGGATAACGGGGCCATGCTGGGAACAGCACGACTATCAACAGCCGTTGCTGCATTTCGTTGCCAGTTAATATACTTTTTAAGCCCTCCTATAACCGAAGATTGTCTCAATTTTGAACTAAAATCATGTTCTTTGTTTTCTGGTTTATTCATGTCATTTCCTCAGATTATTTTAGAATAATCATAAATTTTTTTTAGCAGAACCATATTGCTAATAATATGTCTTTTGCCGATAAGCGGCGCTCGTTTGTCCCTGATGGCCGAAATAAAATCTCCCACAGAAAGCTCTAAGGGGTCGCTTATTTTCAGGATTTTATCAGAATACTTAAAAAAAATATCATAGGTTTTGAGGTCTATAACCCGATGAACAATTTTATTGTTAAAACCATATGAAAAATTACGTGGTTGATGAACGGTTCTTACAAGCTCAATCAGAACCTCGCAACTGCCGGCGGAAAAAATGTAATGAAACCTTACTGTCATTTTTTCTTTTTCTGTTATAATTTTTAAATTATCAATTTGTCCATCATTAAATACGGCGTATAACATACTCAAGGCGTGCGGGACAGAATCTAAAATCATTTCTTTCCCGGAAACCATGGGGGAAAGTCTGATAAAAAAAGTGTTCGTTTTTTGTCTTTTCACCGGCCCGCAAAGCATTTCATAGAATGGCAATGAAAACGGCCATTGGGAATTCATAGCTATTGTAAGATTCTTGTATTCAGCCGTTTCAAAAATATTTTCAAGAAATGAGGTAATATTAATATCAGAATTATCCTGCCAGACAAATGGTTTCTCGCACAATACATGCGCGCCGGCTTCAACACATTTCAGCAGATATTCATGGTGAGACAGCGCCGGGGAAGCTATGACAACAGCATCCGGCCGTTCTTTTTTCATCATGGAATAAAAATCAGTATAGTATGTTGCGTCGGTTCCGTATTGGGTTAAAAGAAAAGCCGCTTTTTGGGCTGTTTCCCTTGTTGTACCCATGACCGATATAACGCTTGCACCGGCTTTTTGAAAATATTTTCCAATGTATTGCCCGATACCGTTTTTATTTCTGCCTGCACCGATTATTGCTGTTTTCATTATATCTTTATTTTTTATTTTCAAAAAAAGGCTGATCTCTGTTTGAATTGGTA
>JAOZOL010000274.1 GCA_029933295.1 Desulfobacterales bacterium
ACCTTTACAATGCTTCCTCTGGATTCCCCGCAATATTTTGATGCATTTCCACAATTTAATGAAATTTCGACAAAGCCCATGCTCCCTATGATTGCCAGTAAAGACCCGGGGGCGGCATCATGATAAGCTAAAGAAAGCCCTTCTATTTTATGGCTGCCGATTAATATCTTTAAACTCAGGTCTTTGTTAAATCCAAAAGCATCATTGATTTTTTGCAGATCAATATTTGTAATTAAATTTCCAAACCTGTCAACCGATATAACCTTTCCCACAAGTTCCCCGGATTCAGACAGGTAAGGCTTTGGTAAGGCAATCGTAACCGTTTGATCACGGGGGATTGCAGGGCCGAAACTATCTATTCCCACCCCTTTGCTCAGATGTCCGGCAACTGGTGCAAAAATGTCCCGCCCATGAAATGTGCGGCTCACGGGTTTTAAAAAATAGATTTCATTTTCAACTTTAATGATCGTATCAGCACAAAGGTCTTCCAGAACAAGACTCAACACCCCGTTATCCGGTGCTAAAAAAAAGTGCCCCCCGGCAGATACGGCAATAATTGACCGACCGCTCCCGACTCCGGGGTCTACCACGACAACATGGGTTGAGCCTTTGGGAAAATAGCGATAAACGGCGTTAATGAGATAAGCTGCACCCATAATATCCTGTGGTTTGATACCATGGGTCACATCAATGATTTGCGCGAAAGGGTTAACGGAAAGGATGACCCCCTTCATGATTCCCGCGTATGGGTCCGATATTCCGAAATCAGTCAAAAGGGTAATCATTTATGATGATTTTCGACTTAATCCAAGGTGATCATATGCGCTATCCGACGCTTTTCTGCCGGTGGATGTCCGGATGATTAATCCTGTTTTTAACAAAAACGGCTCCACCACATCCACCAGAGTGTCGGTCTCCTCCTGGAGTGTTGCGGCCACTGCTTCAATACCGACCGGACCACCGTTATAAAAATTAATAACCGTCTTTAAATAACGCCTGTCAAGGGGGGTAATTCCCATATCATCAACCCCCTCCAAAGCCAGTGCTTCTTCAACGGTCTTTTTTGTAATTCTGCCATGTGCACGGACCTGTGAATAATCTCTGACCCGCTTTAACAGGCGATTGACTATTCTGGGGGTACCCCGGGAACGCCTGGCCAGTTCCATTGCACCGTCATTATCTATGGGCAGATTTAAAAGCGCTGCGGATCGACGAACAATCTTTTCAAGATCAAAGGTATTATAAAAATCAAGACTCCGAAAAATACCGAACCGGTCTCTTAACGGTGCAGACAGCAGCCCAACACGGGTTGTCGCACCCACCAGTGTAAACTGTTTTAACTGAAATCGATGGCTCCGGGCATGAATCCCTTTGTCAAAAATAAAATCAATGGAAAAATCCTCCATGGCCGGATATAATAATTCTTCAACAGCCTTGGGAGTCCGGTGAATTTCATCCACAAACATTACATCACCGGTTTCAAGATGCGTCAACATGCCGATGAGATCGCCCCCTTTTTCAAGGGCAGGGCCGGATGTGACCACCAGCTTGGTACCCATTTCATTGGCAATGATATGGGCAAGGGTGGTCTTGCCAAGCCCAGGGGGGCCGTGAAACAAAACATGATCCAACGCCTCGCCCCGCTGTTTTGCCGCCTTAATCGCGATTTCCAGTGTTTCCAGCACCTCGGCCTGACCGATATAATCACAAAGCCGCTCGGGCCGAAGAGAAATTATTTCCGGTTCCTGATCCATGGGAAGTGTTGCTTTGGTGACTATTCCCTGCTTTTCAGATGAATATGATATGATATCATCACTCATTTAACATCTCGCCGCGATATACTTCATCAAACAGATCCTCAGGATTTGAAATTAATGGTTTGCGTTTCATGGCAGCATCCACCATCTGCTTTGCCTCATTCATTTTATGACCAAGCTGGTCAACCAGCACACCAATGACCTGATGGACAAAATCCTCGGAAGGAAGCTGCTCATCAATTTCACCATCTTTTATCAATGCAAACTTACCCATTTTCCCGCAAAGGGATGCAATAATTTTTCTGGCAGTCCTATCTCCGATACCGTTTAATCTTTTTAACAGCTCGATATTTTTTGATTCAATCGCCCGTGCAATATCTCGAACCGATAAATTTAAGGCCTTGATGGCCTTTAATGGACCGATGGCCTCCACAGATATGAACTGCTGAAAAAACTCACGCTCTGCTTCAAGGTGAAACCCGATTAACACCGGCTTGGGCTGTCGCTCCGTCTGATGATAATAAATATAAAAAGAAACCGCATCACCAACCGATTTTGCATTAACAGTCTCCATTACAAATGAGGGAATAAGAACTTCATATCCGACCTGATTTGCCAGCAGAACAACCCGGTCTTCTTTTTTACCTATGAGTGTGCCTTCAAGATATGCGATCACAATAATTAAATTTCTAAATAAAAGTTGAATTTTTATGTAATATTCAGCCCCTGTCGGCAGACATCATGGGTTTGGTTTGGATAATAATTCATTGTCCCATCGAAAAAGTCCGATCATGGCCAGGGCAAGCGCATCCGAGGCATGATAGGGTTTTATCGGGTCTGGATGCTTCAACCGCCGCCGAACGCTTTCTTCCAGCTGCCGTTTGCCGGCACTTCCGCTTCCGGTCAACACCTGCTTTGCCTCACGTACAGGTATTTCCATGACAGGAATATTTTCCCGGCATCCTGCAAGAAGAATGACGCCCGTCACCTTGCCTAAGGTGATTCCTGACTGCGGAAATTTTTCAACGGAAAACACATCTTCGACAACCATAAAATCAGGCATTTCATCACTTAGCAGTAATGAAAGTTTTGTAAAAATCCTGTCTAACCGGTCGGAAATTTTATATCCCGGAGATGTCTTAATAATGCCATATGAATAACTCTTTATCGTCAGACCTTTTCCGTTTACAACCGCAACGCCGGTGGATGCAAGTCCCGGGTCTATTCCGACAACCTTAATCATGTGTATTATGTTCCCGAAAAAATCGGTTATGAGCAGGAAGTGTTGAAACAGAAGCCTCGGGCTTTAAATTACGGCGGCAGTATACAAGGGCTGCCGCTATTCAATCCGACTGATCTTCTGCCTGGCGATTTTTGCTTCATTGGAATCCGGAAATTTCGTGATCAGCTCATTTAGTATCAACCGGGCATTGGCCTTTTCACCGAGTTTGTGAAAAGAAATCCCCTGCTTTAAATATGCACCAGAGACCTTATTACCTTTCGGATATTCCTTGATCACCTTTTCATATTCTAAAATTGCTTTTTGAAACCAGCCTTCCTTGAAATAAATTTCTCCTCCCCAGAATAAAGCATTATCCGCCATATCTGATTTGGGATATTTTTTCACAAATTTTTCAAAGCCCTGACGGGCAGTCTCATAATCGCCACGATCATAAGACTGCTTGGCCGATTTATACAATTCAGCTTCAGACAAATTATCCTTATCCTGATTTAAAGGTTTTGCCCTGGCGTCAAATTTTTCCCCCGGCTCAACGCCTATGAAATTTTCCAGATTTTTAATACGGGTTTCATTGACTGAAATCTTTCCCGTAAATTCATCAACAGCATCACCGGTGTTTTTCAAAGAATCTTTCAATGATTGAATGTCGCGATTAAATCTGTTTTCGGTTTCCTCGAATCGACCGCTTATTTTACGAATATCATCACGGATACGATCAAAACGAGCATCCTGATCGGCATATAAATCGCTTAAATTATTATCTTTTTCTGCTTGGCTACCCACATCAATCTTTAATTGATCAATTCGATAGCGCAATGACGTGTTAGCGGTTTCCAATTGCTTTACACGCCTTTCAAGACGGTTTACGTCGCTGCTTGAAGCGCAACCGGCCAGGATGACAAACCCGCACATGATTAAAATAAGGTTAATTCGCATGGCTGAATTATTACCTTCTATAGCAATATATAATTA
>JAOZOL010000737.1 GCA_029933295.1 Desulfobacterales bacterium
TTCATTAAAGGTTAGAAAAATCCGGCCATCTCTTCGGCTCGGAGAGCCGCTTTTTCTTGTAATAAAGTTAACGATTCTATATCGGAGACTGTGGGTTCCACGATTATGCGACGGATGTCCGTAAATCCCATAAACCCCAGAACATGTTCAAGGTACGGGACCTGCATATCATAGGATTCAAATTCACTTCCCGGCGGGTAAGCGCCGCCTCTCGCATATGCGATAAATACGGGTTTTCCCGTGATCAAGCCGGAAAATCCTTCTTCCGGGGAATAGGCAAACGTGTATCCGGACTGAACCACAACATCGAGATAATGTTTCAATTTGTAGGGGAGTCCGAAATTCCACATGGGAACCGCCATGACGTATTTATCTGCGCCGGTAAATTCCTCAATTACTTTTTCCACTGCCCGCCAGGCTGATTTTTCCGTTTCAGAAGGATCTGTTCCGTGCATGATAGCGTATCTGGCGGCAAGCGTAAATCCGTCAAATGCAGGAAGTTCCATGTCAAAAAGATTCATCGTTTGGATAATGTGTGACGGGTTGATTTTCTGATAAGCTTTGACAAACGCATCTGCTGCGGAAATGGAATAAGATCTCTCTATGAGTGGCGATGCCTGCAGATAAAGCAATTTATCCATAACAGCCTCCATACGTTTACAATGATTAACACGAGCATTTATTCATTCTTATAACATAAGCAGCGATTATGAAAAAGCGATTGATGAATTTTCCACTATGCGCTTTAAAAAATTTCAGACAGGCGGCCCGGTTTCAAATACCCTTTCAAAGATTGTTTTCAATTATCTAAAATTATGTTATTTTTATTTATAGCATGCATAACATGAAAAAACTGATTTATCCCGCTTTGAATTTTTTTTACAAAAAGGAACTTATAAGTTGCTTTAAAAATATATTATAACCACAGAGCGCACAGAGATTTCAGACGTTAACGATACTTTTCTCTGTGTCCTCCGTGTTCTCTGTGGTGAAAAGAAGTGCACAAATTGTTATTA
>JAOZOL010000738.1 GCA_029933295.1 Desulfobacterales bacterium
TTACGTCCGGCGCTCAACCCTGCTTGTGCTTGTGTGTCTGACTGTTTCCTGTAAAGATTTTCAGGGGTTGATCACCGGACTAACCCGACCTGCGGATATTCCCCTGCCCCGGTTTATTGGCTTATTGTGACCAGGCCGGATTGGATGATCCGAACCGAACAAAAGACATTCGGCATGTGATAGAAAATGGTGAGGTGGTTTCCGTATTTTCCGGGAGAATGCACTCGCCCGCCACTTATGCCGGGCGTTGCAGTAATCTCTTGACAATCGTACTAATTTTGGTACACCATGACATATGAATTTCGATTATATCAAACTCAATGTTTATTTTTATCAAACAGATTCGGGAGCAGAGCCGGTTAGGAAATGGCTTCAATCATTATCATCCGTGCACAAAAAAGCAATTGGTGAAGATATTAAAACAATTCAGTTTGGATGGCCTCTTGGCATGCCTTTGGTTGAAAAAATTAAACCGTTTCTATGGGAGGTGCGGTCAAGAGTTCCAGACGGGATTGCCAGAGTTCTCTTTACAATTGATGGTAATATTATGATTTTGTTGCATGGTTTTATTAAAAAAACAAAAAAAACTCCCAAAAACGAATTAAAAACTGCTTTGGCACGATTGAAAAAATATCAGGAGGATTGAAATGGAAAATAGAAATATAGGAAGCAGTTTTGACGATTTTCTTCATGAAGAAGGTTTAATGGCTGAAACTGAAGCAACTGCCATAAAACGTATACTATCTTATCAAATCAAGCAGGAAATGGAATTACGTCATCTTTCAAAAACTGCTTTAGCAAAAATGATGAAGACAAGTCGTTCTTCAGTAGATAGATTACTTGATCCCAACAACTCTTCAATAACTCTTCTAACGTTGGAAAACGTTGCTGTTGCTCTTGGCAAAAAATTGAAACTTCAGCTTGCATAATTGCCGAACGAATCAGGAACCGGAGTATTAACCTGGCAACTTAATGTCCTGACGCCGTCATGGCGGACCCCGGATCGGAGTCCGGGG
>JAOZOL010000275.1:0-1987 GCA_029933295.1 Desulfobacterales bacterium
ATGCCTCCCCTGCTTTCAGTTAAAAATCTAAGCACCCATTTTTTTACAAGAGATGGTATTATAAAAGCAGTGGATGACATCTCCTATGATATAAACAAAGGAGAGGTCATCGGGCTGGTGGGGGAAAGCGGCTGCGGCAAAAGCGTCAGCGCATTGTCTTTGATGCGTTTAATCCCCAACCCGCCGGGAAAAATCGTCAATGGTGAAATTCTGTTTGAAGGCAGAGACCTGCTCAAACTTTCCAAAAAAGACATGTGCAACATCCGGGGCAATCAAATTTCCATGATCTTTCAAGAACCCATGAGTTCGTTGAACCCGGTGTTGACCATTGGAGACCAGATCAAAGAAACCATGATGCTGCATAAAGGGATCAACAGAAAAAATGCCATAAAAAAAACGCTGAAACTTCTTGAGGATGTGCATATCCCTGAAGGCAATACACGGATCAATGCGTATCCGCACATGTTCAGCGGCGGCATGCGTCAGCGCGCAATGATCGCCATGGGCATCTCCTGCAACCCGAAACTCATTATCGCAGATGAGCCCACAACCGCCCTTGATGTAACCATCCAGGCACAATTGCTGGAATTGATGAAACAATTGTCAAAGGATTTTTCCAGCGCACTGCTTTTGATCACCCACAACCTCGGGCTGGTTGCCCGTTACGCGGACCGCGTAAACGTGATGTATGCGGGACGGATTATTGAAAAAGCCACTGCCAGAGATCTTTACGCAGCCCCGAGGCATCCCTATACCATCGGATTAATGGCGTCTGTCCCCCGGCTGGATCAGGACATTAAAAAAAAACTGGTGCCCATTGACGGTCAGCCGCCGGATCTTCTTTGCCTGCCGCCGGGGTGTCCGTTTCACCCCCGGTGCAGATATCGGATTGACAGGTGCAGCATAGAGAACCCGGAACTGGAAGTCGTGTCTGATAACCATGAAAAAGCATGCTGGGTCGATGTTAGAAACCAATAATCAAAAAATCTTACAGGTCCGTGATCTGGCCGTCCATTTTCCGGTTTTTAAAGGCATGGTGTTTAAAAATAAAATCGGAGATATAAAAGCCGTGGATGGTGTCAGTTTTCATGTTTTTGCCGGCGAAACCTTTGGGCTGGTGGGTGAAAGCGGCTGCGGCAAAACCACAACCGGCCGGGCCATTCTTTGCCTGGATAAACCGACTGCGGGAAATATTATGTTTAACGGAACCGATATTACCCGCCATGACAAAAACATGCTGCGGCAGTTGCGACGGGAAATGCAGATGGTCTTCCAGGACCCGTTCGGCTCCCTTGACCCGCGAATGACAGCACGGGATATCATCGGCGAACCGCTGCTGATCCACAATGTGACCAAAAACCGTGCTGAATATCGTGACAAGATCGATCATCTGCTCGAAATTGTGGGGCTCAATCCGCAAATGGCCCGGCGGTATCCCCATGAATTTTCCGGCGGCCAGCGACAACGAATCGGTATTGCCCGTGCATTGTCCATCAATCCAAAATTTATTGTATGCGATGAGCCGGTGTCTGCCTTGGACGTGTCGATTCAGGCACAGATCATTAACCTGCTGGAGAAATTGCAGGAGGCATTTGATCTTACCTACCTCTTTATTGCCCATGACCTGGCCGTGGTGCGTCATATCAGTAACCGGATCGCGGTGATGTACCTGGGCAATATCGTTGAAATCGCCGACCGGATCGAGTTGTATCAAAACCCGCAGCACCCTTATACAAAAGCCCTGCTCTCCGCCGTCCCGGTTCCTGATCCGGCGGTGGAAGCGGTAAGGCAACATTTGTTAATAGAGGGAGAGGTCCCAAGCCCTTTTAATCCTCCGGCAGGATGCAAATTCCATACGCGCTGCCCATACGCCATGGCGGTGTGTAAATCCAAAGTTCCGTTATTGGGTCCGGTTGACGAAAGTGAGCACATGGTGGCCTGCCATTTGGCCAGGCAACCTACACTCTAATGATAAATACGAACATTC
>JAOZOL010000275.1:2087-3964 GCA_029933295.1 Desulfobacterales bacterium
GAACATTCGAAGGTCGGGTTAGTCTGGTGCTCAACCTCCGAAAAGCCTTACAGGAAACAATTCGGCACATGCAAGTTGAGCGCCGGACGTAACCCGACAAAAACGCCTTATTGAGACCATACAAAGGGAGACGGTATAGTGATAAAAAAAACACACAAGAAGCGTTGGGAAAAAATCGGAATTGTTTTTCTGCTGGTAACGGTCATCTCAGCAACCGGCGTTTTTGCGGACCCGTCAGGCATTGATATTGATAAAGGCTGGATGGAATGGGGTGAGGCCTACTGGCCGGCAAAACCGGTCTCCGGGGGCGTAATTCGTTCGGCGTCGCCGTTTTATATCGGTGTCATGAACCCCAATCATTTTCCGGTCATGGACTGGGTCAGCATGGGACTCATGTATGAAAAACTGATCAATCATGACGCTCATTACAAACCGACACAACCATGGCTTGCTGAATCATGGGAGTATCTTGATGATGTCACCGTAAAAATGTCGCTCAGGCAGGGTGTTGTATTTCATGATGGATCATCCTTTACCGCCCAGGGCCTCAAATATCAGATGGAATGGATACTTGATCCCAAAAACGGCGCATGGACCCGTTCCTGGCTGGAACCGCTTAAATCGGTTGAAGTGGTTGATGCTCATACGCTGATATGGCATTTCAAACGACCCTGGGGGGCATTTTTAGGCACCATGGCCAGTGTGCCGGGATTTGCCATATCCCCTGATGCATTAAAAAAAGACCATGCGCTTTCGGAAACAAAACGGTTGAAAAGAAGACTGGTCAGCCTTGAAAGAAAAATGAAAAAAGCGAAAACTGTCAGCAAAGACGTAATGGAAATGAAATCTGAAATTGCAGAACTGGAAGTGCTTGCAAAAGATGCAATGCCGCTGGATACAAATCCCGTCGGAACAGGTCAGTTTATGCTGGAAAAAAACAGCCCGGGCAACTATATCAAATTAAAACGCAATCCAAACTGGTGGTTTGGTAAAAGCATCGGCATGCCGGAAATGCCTTATCTTGAAGGCATCAAAGTATCGGTAATCCCCGACCCGTCGGTGCGGCTCGCCAGTTTAAAGGCCGGAGAACTAGATTCTGTGATACTCAACCCGTTTCAATATCGCCTGGTTGAAAAGGCCCCCCGGCTCAATACCCGGATCCAACAGTTAAACTGGCTGGTCTGGCTCATGCTCAACCAGTCGGAAGGCCCGTGTAAAGACATTCGTGTCAGAAAGGCCATTTCCCATGCAATTGATCGAAAAGGCCTGATTGAGGGGACCCAATCCGGGATGGGCCGGAAAGCGAGCTGTATTTTTCCAGACAGACACTGGGCGAAAAACCCGAATTTAAAACCAGTTACCTATGATCCGCAACTCTCTAAAAAACTTCTGGCCCAAGCCGGATATGCAAACGGCTTGACCCTTAAAGGGGTTACATCAAACCTGCCGGAAGCCCAGTCGTTTACAAAGGCGGTAATGGCGATGCTTGAAAATGTGGGGATCAGGTGGGATGTTGAATTTTTAGGCATCGCTGGCTTGGCGGAACCATTCATGAAATGTGACTATGACATGGCCGGCGGGTTGTTCCCGTGGATTTTCGAGCCGGATTTAATTTCATCCGCCCTTTATATGCCCGATGGCGTTTTAAACTACGGCCGGAACAATAACACGGAAGTGATCAATCTGATCAAGAGCGGCCGCCAGGAAGTTGATGACGCAAAAAGGACTCAAATTTACAATCAGCTTGAGCAGGTTTTATACGACAATTACATGGATATTTATTTATGGTATCCAAGTGTCGTTATTGCTGCGAACAAAAATCTTTCCGGATTCAACGAAGAGATGTATCAAAAATACGGTGAAGCATATATTTGGAC
>JAOZOL010000739.1 GCA_029933295.1 Desulfobacterales bacterium
TCCCACGCTCCTGCGTGGGAATGCATACCGGAGTTAAAAAAATGGGAAGAAGCCGCAGTTATTTCTCTATCACATCTATCTCCTTAATTCCGGTAAACAGCCATTCATTTTCGATTTTTTTTAGTGTGCATTTGAGTTCATGGATGTCAAAAACAGGTTCTCCTGAACTGGTTGTTGCCTTTTTATATGTCCTTTCAAGAAACGTCAGGTTCCCGAATTTGTCCACAAGAATCACAGCTGAAGACCGGGTGCCGTAAATTTCGCTGAACACAAAAACAGAGGATAAAATTTGTTCCCATTTCAGCCCCACACCGGTATCCGGGAGTTTGTCGTCAGCCGGACGATCTGTGTCGGCAAGCAGACGGAAAATATCCTCCGGGTCGATGGGGCTGCTTGTATTGAGGATATCATGCAATCCGGCTTTTGTTTTTTTAACTTTCGGCCATGGCGTATCCAGCAGGTGATTACTGAGGCCGTGAATTCCCGGATTTATTTTTAAAATGTCCTTTTTTTTGTTTGAAAACCACCACAGTTCATTGATATCACCCACGACCAGGTTGAATCCATTATAATTTACGTCTGAATTTTCAATAGCTTTAAGGTAATTTTCCGGTGTCTGATCGGAGATAAGAAAATTACTGACCAGAAGTCCCCGGGAAGGGGCATCTGGATTAATATGAGCCGGATCACGAAAATTGGTGATGGCCGCAATCCGTCCTTTTTTCGTTACACCCAGCCAGGTTCCCTTTTCCTGAAGGTCCCGACCGGCCAGGATTTCCGGATGGTCATCCCAGAAGCATAGGGGAGCAGTGGGACGGTGATAAAATTCATCCCTGTTGGCGGCAATGATCAGCGGATATTCCGGATGACTTCTGGATGCAACAAGAATTAAACACATATTGTTTTGCTGTTTATCAATTCAATTTTATTGATTAAAAAGCCAGGCATTAAAACATAAAATATTTGTTTTAAATATAACAGGTTGTATTATTTTTGTGAAACGGTTTTAATTAAG
>JAOZOL010000276.1 GCA_029933295.1 Desulfobacterales bacterium
ACTTTGCTTTTTTCATCAACTTCCTGTTCGTAATCTTCACTGAGGAATGCGGTGGCATCGCGGTAGAGTTCACCGACTTTGATTGAATGTCGGTGGAGTGAATGGGTAGAGACCGGCACAACATTACCGGTGACATTAACAAATACCCGTCTCTTTTTACCCTGGGGCAGGAACTGATTAAAAAAGAGTAGAATCTGCTTTTTGTTTTCAGCGGTCAGGCCCTTAGCCGGGATTTCAGCTTTCTCCATCGCCCGGAGAATCGTATCCCTGATCTCATCCTCCTGCGGGCAGCCTTGTTGTTCGCCGTTGCCGAAATCAAAGCGGATACCTTCATACTCTCTGCCTTTAAAACGACGGTAGAGTTCAGCAACCAGGCTGTCAACGGGTACGGTTTTGCGTTTCAGGGTATATTTATCCGTGCCCTTTATCCGCTCGATAGTAACGTTTTCATCACTGTCTTCTTTGGTCAGGATCAGTTCACGCAGCAGTGAACGGTTTTTGGTTTCATCTGGTGTTGTGGCTTCATCCGGTGCATTATTTTCCAGCTTGGTTTCTGATAAATAGTTGAGATTAAAAAGCGTAAAGTGATGTTTACCGCGCCAGTTTTCCTCATCTTTTATCGGCAGTGGGCCACTGGTAATATACATATCGGAATTAGTTACGGCATCCATCAACTCACGAATATGATCAGCAAATCTTTCGTGATTGGTCACCGTCAACATCGGATATGTTCTTTGGATATCGGCATGTACTACCTTGCGCGGCAGGCGCAGGCCCCGGCCGATTACCTGGGAAATCAGGAGTTTTGAATTAAAGATGCGTTCTTCCATCGGCACAATTTGAAAAACATTATCAACATCCCAGCCTTCCAGCAGTTTACCAACCGAAAAGATAAATTCAACCTTGCCGCCGATTTTATCCGGGTCAGTTACTTCGATATTATCAAGTTTATTCTTGAATTCAGATTCAGCTATGCCGGTGATGACGCAGATCACTTTTTCCTGGGCCAGCTGCCGGATTTCCGATTCTGAACCGGCTGCCCCATTCTCCTGCCATTCCCATTTAGTTAAAAAATCAATGAACTCATCGGTGCGTTTTTTGGCCATATTTTTACTCGGACAATAGAAAACCGTAATCGGTTTGACTGTTCGTTGACCGCCTCTTTTGTAGGCATAGATGCTACGGTTCTCAAGATGTTTTTCCAGAACTACGGTGAAGCGTTTTTCCGTGGTCCACTGCATATCACCGGCATCAGTTTCCACATTGATAATCGGATTGATATCCTTGATAAACTGTTCCTTGATGGCGCTGCGGATGTGGTAGTCAAAGATAACGTCGGCGAAATAGTCATCTTTATTGTAGGGGGTTCCGGTAAAACCGATATGCCGGGTTATCTCCGGATTTTTGCGTAAAAACTGCATCCAGAGACGTTCACTTTTCTCCGGGCTGGTTCGCCCGGCGGCAGCATCTGCCTCTTGATCCATTACCAGAGTGTTCCGGGTGGCGTTAAATTTAAGATGGGAATAGGCGTGATGGATTTCATCGCCTAAAACCAGCACTTCATTAGTGCCCTTGAACAGGGTGTCAAGAATGCCGCCGAAGGTATAGACGGCATTGATATTTTCAATCGTGATACTGCCGTCGGTGATGGCGTCGTTATCGGTCAGCAGGTCGATGGCTTTGCCCTGGTACTCTTGCGGTAGCTTACTGTTCCACTCGGAACAGTTTATGAAATTCGCAAATTTATCGCGCAACCCCTCCTCAATAATCGTTGAAGAGGGCCCTAAAACCAGAACCCTTTTGGTCAGTCCCATTATCAGTGACAGGTAGGCAACCGCAAAAATGACGTAGGATTTGCCGGTACCGGTCGCCATATGGACAACCCCGGAAAGCCGGTCGGCTAAAGGCAGGTGGCCGATCATGATCTCTTCGGAGCCCTCAAAGCGTTCCCTGATATGGGATTTCTTGCGGAAATTTTCCAGGGCCAGAGCCGTAACATCCGGATAGCCGCCGCCCCAGAGGTAGATCATGGTCTGCTTGATCGCCTGAAACTGATATTCCCGGTTCCCGGTCAAGGCGAGAACATAATCCTCAATCTCGGAAAAACGAAATTTATCGTAACTGCAGCGGCGGATATTGACATCCAGCGTATGTTCGGAGAGGTTGAGTTTTTCGACCACGCGCAACCTGCGGGCTCTTCTACGGGGCGGCATGCTTACTCCAGATTAAAGGGTTTCGATTCGTTGCCGTGCCGATCGATGGCGATCAGGCCGACACTGGGCGTCAGATTGGCAATCTTCACACTTCCATCCTCGCCGATTTCCTTGGCAAAAACGGTTACGTCCATATCGAAGGGTTTATCAGCTTCATAATCGAGATCAATCAGCAGCATTGCCAGGCCGGCGAGGCCGGGGAAACACTCACCATCATTATTTAAAATCCGGGTTGCAAACCGGGTGATTTTGAGGCCGTTGCCGGTGCGTACCGCCTCCAACTCCACCTCTTCGTTGAAATAAAAGGCGGTGGCTGTAATCAGGTTGTTGACATTATCCTGTGAGGCCGGCTGTTCCTGAAGTTCAAGATTTCGGGAAACCTCTTCCAAGATTTTGTAGGGAAACGTCAATATATGAAAATTAACCTGCTTGCCGTCTCGATTCTTCAGGGTTGTATCACCGATGTTGCTGCAGGATTCCGGGGTGATGATGTAATAATCACCCCGCAAGCGGCCGCCGGATTGGGTGATGATCTCTTCAAGGTACTCTTCATCAATCCGAACCTCTTTGAGAAATTCGTCCTCCCAGACCGGATAGACCTCGACCGGGTTTTTATCCTTAAGCGCGTAAATATTGGCAAGCTTAAAGGATGCGGCTTTCTCCGGGTCTCGCTCCAGTTGAAAAAGACCGAGAACAAAATTGATATAGGCTTCCTGATTGCTCCGCAGATCCATAATATGGGAAAAATCGTAGGCCCCGGAAGAGATAACGCTGAAAGGCCGGGAAGCTTTACTGTATAAAGCTCCTTTCTTGACGACGATTTTTCCGTTTTCGTCTTTTTCTTCGAGCAGAGCCTTGGATTCGCCGATCCGTAGCAGGCGTCGCTGAACGGTATAGATGGCGTGTTTGCCAAAGTCACAAGTGATCCAGCGGCGTCCCAGTTTTTCGGCGACGGCGGCCGTGGTACCGGAACCGGCAAAAACGTCCATAACGAGATCGCCGGGATTACTGGAAGCCAGTATGATACGTTCGAGCAGGGCTTCCGGTTTTTGAGTGGGGTAATCAACTCGTTCTTTAGCTTGAGAGTTCACGGGAAATATATCGGACCACAAAGTTTGAAGTGGTATCCCGGGTGTTTCATCTAAATAGCGTTTCAGCCTGATACCACCTTTGTTAGTGAAGTGTAATCTGTTTTCCTTATCTAATCGTTTCATTGTCTCTAGAGGACAACGCCACAAAGACTTAGTGTCCCTATATGTATAAGTATACCCCCCTCCGTGAAGTCCTTTGGCAGTCAAATCAGCATCTGTCCAAAGCCGTCCATTTGTGTCAGAATTTCTGAATCTTTTTTTGTACTCCTCGGAATGTTCACCGTATAGTTGATTCCAGATTTTTCTATTTGATTTTACGTAATAAAATATGGAATCAATATTCATTCCATATCGGCCGGGGTCACTGTGAGCACTGGTTCTTTGCCAAATAATCTCATTTATATAATTTGATCTATCAAAAATTTCGTCTAATATTAGTCGGATGTAACTATTCATTCGCCAATCAAGATGAACATAAATACTTCCATCATCCGCCAGCAACTCACGCAAATAGATCAATCGTTTTCGCAGGCTTTCGATAAATTCAGCCGAGGCAATTTTGTCGCTGTAACTGCGTTCGCCGTCTTTGCCGCCGAAATCACTTTTGGTCGCAAACGGCGGATCGATATAGATCAGCTT
>JAOZOL010000740.1 GCA_029933295.1 Desulfobacterales bacterium
AAGCGGCTTTCAATTCTTCTCCGTCTTTACCGTCGGTACCGTTATAGTAACCGGTTTGTTGCGCCAGCATCGTTGCTGCAATAAGCAGCGCTGTGACAAATAAGCTAATTTTCTTCATAATATTCTATTCAGTATAAGTAATTTAAAAACTAATTTTTAATGACAAATTAAATCTTCTGCCCATACCCATATAAACACCGGCTGAATTTGCATCAAAACCACTTGAATGGGTAAGGTATGGGTCATTGTTCTGAGCGTCTGTAACAAATACATTGTTGAGGGCATTAAGCACGCTTCCGCGTATTTGAAGTCCTACTTTTTTAATTTTCCAATAGTACCCGGCATGAAAATCCGTAATATAATAGTTAGGGATTCTCCAGGATTGTCTTGGATTACCATCTTCATCAAATGATCCCGGGTTATTTTCAGGGTCATAATCCAGTGGGTTAAATTCAGCATAATGCTTGCCAAACCATGTAAAATCACCGGAAACATATAAATTTCTGATGATTTCCCAGCGCAGGCTTTCCCTGTTCTGGAATTGTGCTGCATCACCTACATATAATCCCCTGGCATCAAATGGCCTGGTACCAATTTGCTGACCATAATCATTGTAGATCCGGGCAGTATCCGCTGAGGTCCATTTCCAGTCTCCGAGGGAAAGCAGACTCTCAAAAGTCAGGTTATCAATAATTTTCCATGCAAATTCAAACTCAAGTCCCATATGACGCGCGTTCATATTATTGATATTTACGCTGTAAAACTCGCCATCGATATTTATGGACATTGCCCGGTCAGCCGGTTTGTTAAGCCAGGAAGTATAGTACGCATTTACATTGAGGGTAAAGCGTGACTTAACAAAACTATAGCCCAATTCTATTGCTTTTACCCTCTCGTTTTTTATATCGATAAACAAAGCGTTACTCCGATCATAAACATTGTTAAACCGTTGTGCTTTTGAAATATACCCCAGGTTCATAAAAACGTTCATTGTTTCGCTGAGGTTGTA
>JAOZOL010000277.1 GCA_029933295.1 Desulfobacterales bacterium
AAAGCAATCAGCGATGGGTATGGATCGCATTGTGCCGCCGTACCCGTCAAGTGGTGGCTTGTTTTATAGGAGACCGTAGCGAAAAAAGTTGTCGCCAATTGTGGAAGCGAGTGCCTAATGAATATAAGAAATGTCACTCCTATAGTGATTTTTGGGCAGCTTATAAAAAAGTTCTTTCAAGCGATACGCATCAAAGTGTTGGCAAGGAAAGTGGAGAAACTGCTCTTGTAGAGCGTTGGAATAACACCTTACGGCAGAGACTTGCCCGATTTGTACGAAAAGCTTTGTCCTTTTCTAAGTCTGATATTTGTAAGCGTTCAGGGGGTATAAAGCGGCAAATACAGTAATTTTGTCCGCTGCACCCCTGTATATTGGGGTGTGTTTTCTCTGACTGAGTAGCTTTCTGGCTTCAGTATGTTTTGAAACCCATGTATATGCAAATCGTCAAAGGATATACCCTGTATATATGGGGCGTACCCCCCTGAACGCTTACTGATATTTTTCACGAAGCGGTTCTTAACCTATACTTGCATTATTACAATACTACGTGGTGCCCTATCAGTTGATATGTAACCACTACCAGCATTTCTAATTGACACCATGTCCCTTTCTAATTGTCATTGACAGATTTTAGCTATATTCTCGCTTTTTTAATCTAAATGCGATAATTACAGTAAAAAATCTCTTTTTACATATATAACAAATGTCATGCCTGAGATATGGCAATTCGTACTAGCTTGAAAGTGATTTTTTTCACACACTATAATAAAGAAGGGATTCCATCTAGCTCCCTGTTACGGAAGAGGGTTTCTCGATGAATAATTTCTTTTGTTCACGAAACGAGGAGTTGCCAAGGGCGCATTTTAGCATTGACGATGCTCATCATCATATCTCGGTTTTTTTAACGAAAGTAAGCCTAAACCACGCGCGTTCCTGTTTCATATCCTATAAAAAAGGAAAAAAATATGGCAGAAAATCTTAGTTTTGCGCAAGAAATTACCAACCTGATGTATTCCCCGCATGGGAGTTCGCTGAATACTTGCCTGCAATGCGGGACTTGTTCAGGTTCTTGCCCCGCCGTTGAGTTTATGGATCAAACGCCCCGCCGCTTGATTGGGATGATTAATGCCGATCTCAAAGAGGACGCGTTGGCTACAAATACGGCGTGGGCTTGCGCGTCTTGTTATCACTGCACGGTGAGATGCCCAGCTAAGATTGATATTGCTGGTGTGATGTACGCCGTTAAGCGATATGCCATGCAGCATAAGACTTATTCTGAAGATTTGGTTAACCCGACCTTCTACAGGGCATTCAAGAAAACTGTTGATGTAAATGGTCGGTCTTATGAACCGCTTTTGGCACCATCATATATCTTTAATTTGGGAGTGAAGGGATTCTTTTTGGAAGTACAAGGGGCAACTAAATTGATGCTTAAGGGACGCATACCTGTATTACCTTCGAGGATCAAAGATCAAAAAAAATTCCAGCGAATGATAAAAACTATCCCTACAAAAGAGGAGCTATTATGAAAAAATATGCTTACTTTCCTGGCTGTTCTTTGGAGAAAATGGCGTTGAGCTATCATAAATCTTCTCTGGAGACGACGCGCACACTAGGGGTAGAACTTGAAGAATTAGAAGATTGGAATTGCTGCGGGGCGACGACCTACTTTCAATTTGACGAAGTTTTAGCCAACACGCTCGTAGCTCGTAATTTGGCGATGGCAGAAAAACAAGGACTTGATTTCGTTGCTCCGTGCAGTGCTTGCTATAAAAATTCTTATTTCACGAATACATATATGAAGGAAGATGCAGCATTATCAAAAAAAATCAATGCCGTACTCGAAATAGATAATCTTCAACTTTCTGGTAATCTGAAGGTACATCACCTGATTGATGTTTTTGTAGATGAGGTTGGGACAGAAGAAATCAAAGATAAGGTTGTAAATCCTTTAACTGAGTTGAAGATTGCTCCCTATTATGGCTGCCAAATTATTAGACCAAGAAAAAATGACGAGAATGTTGAAGACCCACATTTTTTTGAAGAAATACTCACAGCCATAGGCGCAGACGCGGTTAACTTTGCCTACAAAACTCGTTGCTGCGGAGGCTCTCTGCTGATTACAAATCGCCCTGCTGCTCTCGATATGATTCGGATTCTTTTGCAAAACATCCTAAGAAGCGGAGCAGATATTGTCGCGACGGCTTGTCCGCTTTGCCAAGTTAATTTGGAAGTTTACCAGACTCAGGTGAATGAAGAATTTGGGACAGATTTTGATATTCCTGTTTTGTACTTCACACAATTGATGGGCGTGGCTTTAGGAATTGCTCCTAAGAAATTGGGGATTGGGTCAGAGTTGGTTTCAGCGTTGCCTGTTTTGGATCGGTTTCTTGAGAAGAAAGTAAATTGATAAAAACAATCACCAGCGAATCCGTTGATTGAGTAGCAGAGCGTATCGAAATCAAAGTGGAACAGATCGCGCAAGACTCGTTCTTGGTTTACCCTGAAGGGCATAATATCGATACGGATGACGAAAAAACTACCATCCTACTCAACCAGCGAACTAACTGGTTATCTAAGAAAGGCTGAGTAGTTACAGGTTATTTAATTCTCATTCCTTATTACTGATAGGAGAAAGACCTATGACTGAAAAAAATAATTCTGAAAATAAGGAGCGCGTTGGCGTTTACGTCTGTCATTGCGGCACAAATATCTCCAAAGTGGTGGATGTAGAAGAAGTCGCTCGCTGGGCGGGAGAACAACCCAACGTAACCATCGCACGCGATTATAAATTTATGTGTTCCAGTCTGGGGCAAGAATTAATCGAGCAGGATATTAAAGAAAAGGGATTGACGCGCGTCGTCTGTGCCTCCTGCTCCCCGCATATGCACGAGAAAACCTTTCGGACTGCATGTGAGCGTGCAGGGCTAAACCCCTTCCTTTTTGAGATGGCGAATATCCGTGAACACGATTCATGGATCACCGATGACAGAGTAGCCGCAACCATTAAAGCAAAATCGCTGGTACGAGGCTCAATTGACCGCGTTGTGCATCACGAACCGCTGGAACAAATTCCTGTAGAGATCAACCCGAACACTTTGGTCGTGGGCGGAGGGATTGCTGGAATCACATCCGCGCTCGAACTTGCTGACGCGGGCTACCATGTTTATCTTGTGGAACGAGAGCCCTCCATCGGCGGGCACATGGCTCAACTCGATAAAACCTTCCCGACTCTGGATTGTTCAGCCTGTATTCTGACTCCAAAAATGGTCGATGTTGATCAACACGACAATATCACCCTGCTCACTTGGAGCAAAGTGGAAAAGGTTGATGGATTCTTGGGGAATTTCACCGTGACCGTACGAAAAAAGGCACGCTACGTCAACGAAGAACACTGCACCGGCTGCGGCATCTGTATTGAAAAATGCCCCATCAAAGTGGTAGATGATGTCTTCGAGGCTGGGATGGGTAAACGGAAGGTGATTTATAGACCCTTCCCGCAGGCTGTGCCGAAATACCCAGTTCTTGATAAAGAAAACTGCACCTATTTCAAAAATGGCAAATGCAAGGTTTGTCAGATTTTCTGCCCCACCGAGCCGAACTCGATTGATTTCGAGCAGCAAGATGAAATCCTGCAAATTGATGTGGGCAATATCATTTTGGCAACTGGTTACGATCTCTTTGATACGAAGAAGATCCCGCAATATGGCTATGGCAAGCTGGATAATGTCTTCACCAGTCTCGAATTTGAACGGATGGTTAACGCGGCTGGACCTACAGAAGGCAAGATTGTCTTACGCGATAAAAAGAGTGAACCCAAGAGCGTGGCAATCGTTCACTGCGTAGGCTCAAGAGATGAAAATTATAATAAATACTGCTCTAAAGTCTGCTGTATGTATTCGCTGAAATTTGCTCATCTTGTTAATGAACGCATTCC
>JAOZOL010000741.1 GCA_029933295.1 Desulfobacterales bacterium
GCGCTTTTTGAACGTTAACTTTTTTCTGTCCATCCGAACCAGACTTATTATTTGAATTCAAGTAATGCTTTAAACACTGTGTGATGTTTAAAAAAATGTTGATTTGAGGGCTGAAATTGGTAAGGATAACTGTTTAAAAAATTAATTTATATAATAAGGAGCGCCTTTTTAATGGATTCACCAGACAACAATACACAAGCAAACATACCGCCCGTTCAGCTGGATGAAAACAGCAGGTTTAAATTCAAGTGCCATAAAGGGGTGTCATGCTTTACGCAATGCTGCCGGGGAATCAGTATCATGCTCACCCCCTATGATATTATCCGGATGAAAAACCGGATGAAAATTTCATCTGAAGAGTTTTTAGCGGTTTATACCAAACCCGAGCTTCTGGAAAAAACCGATCTGCCGGTGGTGACTTTAAAATTATTAGACGATGAACAGAAATCGTGTCCGTTTGTCAGGGATGATGGATGCCTGATTTATGAAGACCGCCCGACAACCTGCAGATATTATCCCCTGGGGGTTGCCAGTTTAAGTTATAAGGAGCAGGAGAAAGAAGGGTTTTATTTTTTTGTCAATGAACCGCATTGCAAAGGGTTTGAAGAAGATTGTGAGTGGATGGTTAAAGAATGGCGCAAGGATCAGGGGGTGGATATCCATGATGATATTAATGCTGAATGGACGGAGCTGATTGTCAGAAAACGATCCATTCCTAAAAATATTCGTTTAACTGAAAAAACAAAAAATATGTTTTTTACAGCCAGTTATGATATTGACCGGTTTAAACGCTTTGTTTTTGAAAGCACATTTTTGGATTTATATGAAATTGACAATAAAACCATTGAAGATATCAGGTCCGATGAAATCGCCCTGCTTCGCTTTAGTTTCAGATGGCTGAAATGGCTGCTGTTTCAAGAAGGAGAGTTTGCGCTGAATAAAACAGAGGCGGCAAAACGGCAGGAGAAGATAAAGTAAAACATCAAACAAGACCGATAACCATATAA
>JAOZOL010000742.1 GCA_029933295.1 Desulfobacterales bacterium
ATTAGAGTTGTTCCCAAATAAGGGATGAAAGAGGTAAACTTCTCAAATAACAGCAGAAGAGGAGTTTACCCAGATGATATTAGAAATAAAAGATGACCGCCAAATGCGAGCTTTAACAGGGATCCCAGGTGAGAAATTTGATGTATTAGAAAGTGCCTTTGCTGAAACCTACCATAAAGAACAACAAAGAGTATATGAAGAAGGGCTGGCAACGGGTAAACGTCAGCGAAAACCAGGAGGAGGTCGGAAAGGTCTACTTCCCAGCATGCGAGACAAGTTGCTTTTTCTGCTCTATTACCTCAAAGTCTACCCAACATTTGATGTGATGGGTGTGCAATTTGGGATATCGCGTTCCAAAGCCTGCGAGAATGTGCATAAATTAATGCCCATATTGTACGAGACGTTGGTGCACATGGATGTATTACCGTATCGTGAATTTAGTTCTGTAGAAGAATTCATCATAGCATGTCAAGGGATTGAAAAGCTACTGATTGACGTGACGGAACGGCTACACCGTCGTCCGCAAAACGATAATCAGCAAAGCGAAATGTATAGTGGAAAAAAAAGAAACATACTCTCAAAAACACGATTATCTCTACCGTAAAAAAACAGGTTCTGTTTGTAGGACACACCTTTACTGGACATAATCATGACTACGCTATGTTGAAAGCTGAGTTTCCACCAGAACACCCTTGGTTTGCAAATACTGCCACACTGCTAGACTTAGGTTATTTGGGCATACAAAAAGATTATGAAGGTGAGCAAATCAAGATCCCGCACAAAAAACCGCGTAAGAGCAAAAAAAATCCCGATCCCCAGTTGACACCAGAACAAAAAGCCGAAAACCAAGCTTTGAGTAGAGTGCGAATTTTGGTCGAAAATGCGATTGGAGGTATGAAGCGGTACAATATTCTAGTTCATGCCTTTCGCAACCACAAAACTGGTTTTGACGATGATGTGATTGCTATAACCGCTGGACTGTGGAATTTCTTGCTTTCCTAGTTTT
>JAOZOL010000743.1 GCA_029933295.1 Desulfobacterales bacterium
AGGTGATCCAGCCGCACCTTCCGGTACGGCTACCTTGTTACGACTTCACCCCCCTCGCGAAGGATACCCTCGGCGCCCTCTTCGGACGACTTCAGGTACCCCCCACTCGGTTGGTGTGACGGGCGGTGTGTACAAGGCCCGAGTACGTATTCACCGCGGTGTGGCTGACCCGCGATTACTAGCGATTCCGGCTTCATGCAGGCGGGTTGCAGCCTGCAATCCGAACCATGCCCGGCTTTGATGGGATTGGCTCCCCCTCGCGGGTTCGCGACCCATTGTACCGGGCACTGTAGCATGTGTGTCGCCCCGGGCATAAGGGCCATGATGACTTGACGTCATCCCCTCCTTCCTCCGGCTATTCGCCGGCAGTCCCGCCAGAGTCCCCGGCACCCCGAAGGGTCCGCTGGCAACTGGCGGCAGGGGTTGCGCTCGTTCCGGGACTTAACCCAACGTCCCACGACACGAGCTGACGACAGCCATGCAGCACCTGTGCTGGCTCCCAGGCGCCCGAAGGCCCTGGGTCCCTTCCCTTTCGGGTCGGTACCACCAGCATGTCAAGCCCGGGTAAGGTTCTTCGCTTAGCATCGAATTAAACCACATGCTCCACCGCTTGTGCGGGCCCCCGTCAATTCCCTTGAGTTTCAGCCTTGCGGCCGTACTCCCCAGGCGGTGGGCTTAACGCGTTAGCTGCGGCACCGACCCAGTGACGGGCCGACACCTAGCCCACATCGTTTAGGGCGTGGACTACCCGGGTATCTAATCCGGTTCGCTCCCCACGCTTTCGCGCTTCAGCGTCAGGGACGGCCCAGAAGGTTGCCTTCGCCATCGGGGTACCGGCCAGTATCTACGCATTTCACCGCTACTCTGGCCGTTCCACCTTCCTCTGCCGCCCTCTAGCCCGGCAGTATCGCCCGACCTCCCCCAGTTGAGCCAGGGGCTTTCACAGGCGACTTGCCGAACCGCCTAGACGCCCTTTACGCCCAGTGAATCCGGATAACGCTCGCC
>JAOZOL010000744.1 GCA_029933295.1 Desulfobacterales bacterium
TGTGCCCTGAGGAACTTGCACTTAACAACTTAACACTATCATCAGGAAGCTTATACTCAACTTGACCAACTGCAGGATTAATGGTAACCTTTCTTGCTATTAAAGGTATAGCCTTACACATATCATCTTGTGCATTACTTAATAGTTCATAGAGTCTCATATCTGTCCATCTAGGTGTAGTACCTAAATCGTTCAGTGTTACTCTAGCATCCGCTATAATCTTTGTTTCTCTCGTTGCCATTATATCTCCTTCCAAACAAGCTGACCATCAAGCATTAATTCTTGGACAGCACCATCAAAATCATTTCCCAATTGGTCCTTACAGTAGAAGTGTAACTCACCATCTGCTGCAACTTCAGGTATCATTGTACCATTAATAAGCAATCCACCGTCTTCAACATAATCATCCCAATCAACAACAACTCTGCCATTGCCACCTGCACCAGATTTATCAGAACCATCAGCATTGGCTACACCTCCTCCACCTGCACCTGTGGACCCCTCATTAGCGTTTATAGTCTCTGAACCATCCCCACCACTACCATAAATACTGGCTTGCCCACCATAACCAGAATTAATATCCCCGTCATAGTAGATACCTCCACATGGAGATGTATAAGAGTCACCCAAGCCTAAATATCCATCAGAACTATTTGCAGGTGCTCCATCAACACTAAGACTTCCAAATGATGTATCCTGACCTGGATTACCTGGAGATGTATAAGCTGTTACTGCAGGGCCACCCTGACCAACTAAAACAACAATTTCCTGCCCCTGTGTTACAAGTAGTGGAGCATTACACAAGAACTCCCCACAGTAACCACCGGTGGCTCTGTCAAGCATCTCCTCAGCACGGTAGCCTGAACCTCCTCCACCGACCATAGAGACACTAAGTTCTGTTATACCTGGAGGTACTGTAAAGGTTCCATCACTATCAAATATTTTCTGGCCCATAATGTATCCTTAGGTTAATATAACAATGTACTACCGAAGTAGTACACTAT
>JAOZOL010000278.1 GCA_029933295.1 Desulfobacterales bacterium
CGCATTTCTTCCGGCACCATGTCTTCAAATTGACCAAAATCCTTCATAAACTCTGCGACCAGGCTATTGGCGCGCAATTCATATTCACCAATGTCCTCCGCTCCTTCCCTCGGATTTAACAGCTTTGCCGGGACGGCATTGCCCGGGCATTGCCTGGGAATTTCAAACTGAAAAACCGGATCTTGTTCAAATTCCACATCCGAAAATGCGCCGGAGATCGCAGCTTTGATCAGCGCCCGGGAATACTCGATTTTAATTCGCTCTCCCTTGGGGCATGGTTCACCGCTCCATCCGGTATTTACAAGCCAGCAGTTAATATTATATTTTTTAATGTTTTCCATTAATTGCTTTGCATATGCATATGCCGGCAATGCCAGGGCCGTGTCCCCAAAACAAACCTGAAACATGACCTGGAGTTCAAAACCGCCTGATTCCATTTGGGTAAATTTAGACGTATAGGAGGATAAAAACGCATAAATCGCCTGTTCCGGTGTTAACCTGGCAAGGGGAGGAAGAACGCCAAAGGCGTCACAGGTGAGCAGAAACAAATTTTTGGGATGATCAAAAATACCCTCCCTGACCGCATTGGAAATATGCGAAATGGGATAAACGCCCCTTGTATTTTCAGTCAGACTGCTGTCTTCCAAATCAATGCGGCGGGTATCCTGATCAATGGTGACATTTTCCAGAATAGTACCGAACTTCCGGGTACATTCATAAATTGCGGGTTGTTCCTCTTTTGAAATATTGAGTAGTTTCGCGTAACCGCCCCATTCAAGGCTGAATATGCCTTTCTCGCTCCACCCGTGAAAATGATCCCCTATCAGTTTTCGATCAGGATCAGTCGCCAGTGTTGTTTTACCGGTTTCTTCCCGACCCAGGAATATTGCCACATCGCCGTCTTCGCCAATATTTGCCGAGCACCTCATGCAAAAAACAGATTCCGGCATCAAATAATTTGCAATGGTGAATACCATCTTCTTAATCTCACCGGCATAACTTGACCCGCCGATCAAAATCAGTTTCTGGCTTAAATTGATAATAACAAACGAAGATGAGTTGGTGCCGTCTAATTCCGGAATGGCGGTAAAACCAGGGACATGAACGATGGTAAATTCAGGCGTAAAGTCTTCGATTTTTTGATCCTTGATCTGATAAAACATATTACGGGCAAACAGACTGTGCCAGGCTGTTTCCGTAACAACTCTGACCGGGATCGTGCTTTCAGCATCATTCCCGACCATACAATCCTGCACAAAGGCTTCCTTATCATGCATATAGGCCAGCATACGATGAAACAGGGTGTTAAAATGATTTTCAGACAACTCGTTTTTCTCATCGCTCCAGAATATTTTTTCTGAACTAACCGGGTCTTTAACGATAAACTTGTCTTCGGGCTGCATTTCCGCATAATGACCGGTACGAACCACCACCGGGCCCAGATGAGCAACCTGGCCTTCACGGTTGGTTACGATCTTTTCATATAAAACAGAGGTGGGCAGATTTCGATAAATACGTCTTAAATGCTTTCGCCCAAAATATTCGAGATCCAGGCTTTCAACCATGATTACTTCCTTTCATTCGATAGGTTATTATATACATTTTCAAATTCGTTAAATACTGCCCTGTGCCGAAAGCGCATAAATCACCAGTTTCTGCATCATTTTTTCTTTTGCGGAACCGGGTTTATCCAGTTGCAGTCTTTCAAGATACGGTTTGGCGCCTTCGGGAACTGAACGTATGGTCATTGCTTTGCCCAGGCTTGACACTTTACTTAACCCTTCAGCCATCTGGGCTTTCAGCCATTTCAAGGATTTACCGATAACAAGCTCTTCATCGGTAAAATCAGTACCAAACGGAAAGGGCTCAAAAAAACCCTTTTCCTTAAAAGGCGCGATTTCATCTTCGAGCCGCTGGGGATAATTATTTTTAAACTGCTCCGGAATCGTATAGTCTGCCGGAATCTTTCGCGCATTTTTGGCTTGTTCCAATAAATCCTCCTGAAACCGGGAATCTGTGATGTTTAAAAGTTGCGCAATAACCTCTTTATCCATTTTCCCTCTTAAATCCGCAATACCGTATTCCGTTATTATAAAGTCCCTCAAGTGTCTTGGAATCGTAATATGACCATAGTTAAATACAATATTGGATGCTGCTGATTTTCCGGTCCCCCTGATTCCTTTGCACATGAGTATTGAACGACCGTCGGGCAATGCATGGGCCTGGGATACAAAATTGTACTGTCCGCCGACTCCGCTGACCACCTGGCCGTTTTCCAGTCCATCCGAAACAACAGCACCTGCAAGGGTCACCATGAGGCACGCATTAACAAACCGGCCGTATCTTCGCTGTTGCACCTTCAGTTCTTCGCTGTAGTAAGGATTATTACCATATAACTGATTCACATTCAGCACGCTGGTCATAAATATTTTTTTCCGCTCTTCCTCGCTCATGTCATTGAGCATTTTATAGAAGCCTTCAGGCCCCAAGAAAAATCCGCCATGAATTAAAATATCGTTCTTTAATTTTGACCCCAGACAATGGGTAATCACCTCGCCCGTATTCCTTGGGTCCCTCAAATCAGCTGAAACCTCTGTTTCACCGGCTTTAATAGTTGTGCCATCAAAGGTCAATCCTTCTTTAAAAATGCCAAATTCACATAAAAAATCAAAATCTTTGGCCGTCAGCACCTGGTTTATCGCACCTTCCTCGAGTAAATATTCCAGGGTTTTGGGAGTAACCGTATCATTGATTTTTTTCTCATTGAGCAACTTTTGTATATGGACATTATTATAGGTTTTGCGTTTAACAACACCGCTGTTAATTAAATGCAAATACCCGTCAACAAGCATCTCCGTAGAACCGGTTATGCCTTCATCAAACGCATCAATACCGCCAACCCGGTCAATTACGCCTGCAAATTTATCCATGATGCCGGTATCGTTTAAAAACTTTTTATATTCGGCATTGTGTTCATGCCGCATCTGAAGGCCATAACATAACGCATCACCAAGGGAACCGATACCGATTTGAAGGGTTCCGCCGTCTTTGATCAGCGTACTTGCATGAAGTCCGATCATGTAATCCGGCGTGGTGATCGACATTTTTGGCGCGCCGAACAGGCGGGTGGTATATTCCGGTGCATCAACAATGGCATCAAACTCATCGCCTTTCACCACTGCGTCCCCGTACATGAATGGAAGGTTCTGGTTAACCATGGCAATAATCGCAATTTTTCTTCCTTTTTTTTCAAGCTCCCGCAGGGCAGGGGTAATATCTAAAGACACTTCAGGATTACAGCTCATGCTGTATAAAGTCTCCCCTTCAATCTCTTTTTTACACACTATCTGGGCAACCACATTTACCCCGTTATCTATAGAATCCCGCCAGGCATGCGTATAGTTGGAGCTGATATAATTCTGCTGGGCATGATCGACATTTATATAGGCACCGGCTTTGGCATAAAACTCTCTTAATTCAATATTATCGGGAATCGCTTTTTGACGAAGATCCTTCATATAATCCAGTTCCACATACCCGTCAAACAACCTTTCCACAAACGGACCTAAAAACTTTTTTTCAAGATCGCTTGCGCCTTTGGGTTTTTCAAGCGAAAGGGCCGTGCAAATAATGAGTTGAATGGACGGGTCCTCTTTTGCCCTTTGATACAAGGCATTTGCAAACTGGTTCGGTTTTCCGAGCCCTAATGGCATGCCGAAAACAACTTTTTTCCCCACCTTTTGAATCACATCATCAACGCATTTTTCCACGTCCTGATAATACACCGGCCTTTTATCTTCCATGTTCAAACCTCCGGAAACTATATTCACAAAAAATTAATGCCATTTTAGCATAAAATAGTATTCATATTACAAACACCCTGTTACGAAAGCATTAAATCTAAAAAAAGTCAA
>JAOZOL010000745.1 GCA_029933295.1 Desulfobacterales bacterium
GCATTTGCCCTCTCATTAGGTACTAATATAACGATTTGGGATGGTTATAATACAGCGGATACTGGCTGGTATGGTCCACAGGAGGATCAGGAAGTGGAATCTCAATCTGTTTATAATCAGACCTGGGATCTTGAAGGTTTCTTTTTGAAAGGTGACATCTTAACTATGGTTGGCGGTTTTGATTTTAAGAATGGGGTTGGTTATTATGATAATGGGAATCCAAGCGATCAAAAATCTGGTGATATATTCTTTGATGTAGATAATGATGCCGATTATGATTATGCTTTAAAGTTGAATTTTGTTGATACTACTACTACTTATAATGTTTATAAGGTTACTAATACTGATAATCTAGTTGCTCCTACTTATAAATCAGATACCTCCACACCATGGATTTATAATCCAGTAAATAATGATTTGGTAAAAAAAGATGTTCATTTTGATTATTACAGTGGATTAAACAATTCAGCTGTTGATAATCTGAAAGGTGGTGATGGTACTCACAATGCCGTTGCTATTGATTTGGGTTTAACTGGAATTGATTTCAGTAATGGCTTTTTAGCTCATTTTACCATGGAATGCGGCAATGACAACCTGATGGGTGCCAGCCCCGTTCCTGAACCCCAGACCCTGCTGCTGATGGGCATCGGTCTGCTCGGCCTGGCATTTGTCGGCCGCAAGAAAATGGGAGATCGCGCATAAACATCCTCTCTTCTCTTTTTTCTCCATATTGAAAGAGCCGGTCATTGCTGACCGGCTCTTTCTTTTTCTCGCATAGGCAAAGTAGGGTGGTGTGTTATTTTTCACGGCGGAAAAAACCAGAAAAGGCGCAATCGATTGATTGCGCCTTTCAGGGATTGTCATCTGGCTTTGTCACTAAACGTGGTGCCGAGGGACGGAATCGAACCGCCGACACGGGGATTTTCAGTTATTTTGTCCATTGTCTATTACTTGTAATTCCAATGGATTAACCTTGTTTTGCGCCTGTTGGGTGTAGCAAT
>JAOZOL010000746.1 GCA_029933295.1 Desulfobacterales bacterium
AGGGAAGAAAAAATATCAAAATAGAGCTGTCCTTTTTTTCTTTTTCCCGGTCACCATGCCCGATAGATAACTGGAGTTGATTTGATGAATAAATCAAATTTATTAGACAAGTTAAAGAGCTATAAAGATGATAATAAACAAAAATATGGTATTTTGTCTATTGGTGTTTTTGGGTCGTTTGCTAGAAATCAGGCGACAGAGTCCAGTGATGTTGATATCGTTGTTCGTATAGAAACGCCTGACCCTTTTATCCTTGTTCACATTAAGGAAGATCTGGAGGAACAGTTACATATGCCTGTCGATATTGTGAGGTTGCGTGAAAAAATGAACCCTTTTCTGCGAAGCAGAATCGAGAAAGAGGCATTATATGTATGATAAATTGATGCTCCTGGAAGTTTTAACGCAAACCCTTGAGGCTGCACGGAAAGTAATTAAACGGTTTGAGCCTGTAACTTCGGTGGAGTACTTTACCAATTCTCCTGAGGGGAGGGAGAAACTTGATGCTATTTGCATGGTTATTATTGCGATTGGTGAAAGCCTGAAAAATATCGACAAAATTACCGAAAAAAAGCTTTTGTCTCAATATCCGGAAATAGACTGGAAAGGTGCAAAGGGTATGCGGGATATTATTTCTCATCATTATTTTGATATCGATGCTGAAGAGATTTTCTGGGTCTGTGAGAATAAGATGAAACCACTTGCTGAAACGATTGAAAAAATAATTGCTGAGTTGAGTTTATGATTGTTTGTGAAGGGGCAAACCATTTTGAAACCGTGGTCTGTCCCCCATTCTCCTAACTGGATTTGTCAATGCCGTGCTTGCTGACAGTGCTAAAGATGTCCAGCTGGAACGGACCTGGATTGTCGCACCCGCGGTGCATGAGAGTTACCCCCGAGCTCATGAAGTGACGGTTGCCCACATTGATGAAGTGTTGAAAGATTTGCGGGGAATAACCGCTGTCGGTTAGGTCTTTGTGAGATGGAAAGCCGGCAAAGTGAT
>JAOZOL010000279.1 GCA_029933295.1 Desulfobacterales bacterium
ACATCTTACATCTGCAGTCTGATATCATTTCAGTGGCAGTCGGCAGTCGGCAGTCGACAGTCTTCAGTCGGCAATCTGAACATCACATACCTTATGCACCCAATAAAACCATCCACCATTCCATCCATCCTTCCTTCCCTCCACCATTCCCCAATTTCCCTTAAATTTGCCGTATGAAGAAAAAAATCTGGCTCTCCTCACCCCACATGGGAGGGAACGAAATAAACTATGTCAAAGAGGCTTTCGACACCAACTGGATTGCTCCGCTGGGGCCGCATGTTGATGGTTTCGAGCAGGACCTTGAAGCATATACAGGCGCTGCGCACGCAGCGGTACTCAGTTCGGGCACAGCAGCCCTGCACCTGGCACTCATCCTGTTGGGCGTTGATCCCGGTGACGAAGTGATTACCTCCACCTTTACTTTCTCGGCCACCGTAAATCCGATTGCCTACCTGGGGGCCATTCCCATTCTGGTGGACAGCGAAGCTGCAACCTGGAATATGGATCCGGAACTTTTGGAAACAGCCATCAAAGACCGGCTGAAGAAAGGAAAAAAACCAAAAGCCATTATTCCGGTACATCTCTATGGCATGCCGGCAAATATGGAACGAATTATGGACATTGCCACCCGTTATGATATTCCTGTGGTGGAAGATGCCGCCGAAGCACTGGGAAGCCGTTACCGCGACAAAGCTGTCGGTACCTTTGGACTGATGGGAATATTGTCATTCAACGGCAACAAGATCATTACCACTTCCGGCGGCGGCGCCCTGTTGTCGGACAAAGAAGAACTGATAGTGAAAAGCCGCTTCCTGGCCACCCAGGCACGTGATGATGCCCCTCACTACCAGCATTCTGAAATCGGCTACAATTACAGGATGAGCAATATTGCTGCCGGCATAGGCCGGGGGCAGATGGAAGTGGTTGACAAGCACATAGCCCTGCGCCGCGACATCCACGAGTACTACAAAAAACATTTGTCGCCTGTTGACGGCATTATCTTTCTGCAAGAACCCGGCGAAGCGTATTTTTCCAACCACTGGCTTAGCTGTATCACGGTTGATCCGACACGTACCGGCGGTGTTACGAGAGAAGATCTGCGACTGGCGTTGGCTGACGAAAACATCGAGGCCCGCCCTTTGTGGAAGCCGATGCACCTGCAACCGGTTTTCAAAGACCATCCATTTTACGGTAACGGCACTTCTGAAAAGTTATTCGAAACCGGACTGTGCCTGCCTTCCGGTTCAAATATGACGGAAGAAGACCGGCAGCGGGTGATTAAAGTGTTGCTAAAGAAGTTATCGTAAGCTCCCCGGATAAGATATTTTCTGTTCTGAAGCCATCACGCACCCCCCTGCATGCCATCAACCACCACTTAGCTGGTATCGATTACTCCCGATATTATACTTATCCGATTAAATACTACTGATTTATAGCTCTTCACGATTAAAAAATAAAATTATTAAAAGCAAAATCATTTTTTATTCAAAAAAATATATATATTTTTGTAAGGTGTTTCCCCGTCAATATAACGGATATTGACGTTTTCTCTGACTAATTAACTACACTTGTCTTAATTTAAAGATGGGCTGACCTATGAACAGGTATTAATATGAAAAACAAGCTTCGCCGGTATCTTTCGGTAACCTATTTACCAAGGTGGATAATTCTTACATTTGATATAAGCGTTATCATCGCAGCCCTTGTGGTGGCACATCTTTTCCTTAACAATCTGCACATCACTTTACTGGACTGGCACCTGATATCCGGGCAGGCTTTTGCCACCGTTTCCGTTTACCTGGCAGGATTTCTTTTATTCCGCCCTTATGCGGAAGTGATCCGGCATACGACGATGGAAGACATTTTAAACATCTTTTATGCGTTAACCATTTCCATTGTTGCACTAATCTTAATATCTTATCTGGTACCTGCCGGGAATTATTACCGCATCTCTTATACGATTCTTTTACCCCAGTACTTTGTCAGTCTGGGAATTATAACTACCTCCCGGGTAATTATCAAAACTATTTTCCACCATTATTTCAAACAATGGCGTTATGACAAAACCATTGTTATATACGGAGCAGGAGAATTAGGACGTATGGCATATAAGGCCATCACCAGCGACACAGAAACGCACTGCAAAGTAATTGCCTTTTTTGATGATAACAGAACGATGCAGGGAAAACGTCTCTCGGGTATCCATGTTTATTCGGTAAAAAAAGGGTTTAAAAAGATCATCTCAGAAAATAAGGTATCGGAACTGATTATTGCCATTTCAGAAGAAAAACTGAAAAAATCGAACAAACGTAAGGTCATTAACCTGTGTATTAAACACGGTATCAAAATAAAAGAAGTTGCCAAGGTTAACGAGTGGATCAACGGAAATCTTAATGTAAACCATTTTAAGCGGGTTAAGATCGAAGATCTGCTGGGAAGAGATACGATACAGCTTGACCGGGACAAAATGCGGGAGAATTTGCAGGACAGCACTATTCTGGTAACAGGTGCCGCCGGATCAATCGGTTCGGAAATAGTCCGTCAGTTGATTAGCTTTAAAGCCCGTAAAGTCTTATTGCTGGACATTGCCGAATCGCCTTTATACGACCTGCAAAACGAGCTTCTCTCCTCTTTTAACAATCCGTCATTCGAGGTATTGATTGCCGATGTTACGAATAAGAAACTTCTGAGGAAGCTTTTTAAGCAATACCGTCCGGACATTGTTTATAATGCGGCAGCTTACAAGCATGTTCCATTAATGGAAGACCATCCCGGCCGTGCCATAGATGTTAACGTGGGAGGATCCAAGATACTGGCAGACCTTTCAATTGAATTTGGCGTCCGGAAATTTGTCTCTATTTCCACCGACAAGGCTGTCAACCCTACGAATGTGATGGGGGCTTCAAAACGTATTAGCGAGATATACGTTCAGTCGCTGGCACAAAACAACGGTATAGACACTCAGTTCATCACAACACGTTTTGGAAATGTACTCGGCTCTAACGGGTCTGTTGTTCCGTTGTTTGAAAAACAGATTGAAACCGGTGGCCCGGTGACCGTCACGCACAAAGAAATCACACGCTATTTCATGACCATCCCCGAAGCCTGTCAGTTAGTTCTGGAAGCCGGATTTATGGGTAAAGGGGGCGAGATTTATGTCTTTGACATGGGTGAGCCGGTGAAGATCTATAACCTGGCAGAAAAAATGATTTCTCTTTCCGGATATATGCCTCATAAAGACATCAAAATAGAAATAACCGGCCTCAGGCCCGGAGAAAAGCTTTACGAAGAATTGCTGAACGATAAAGAGCATGTACTGCCTACTTATCACGAGAAGATTATGATTGCCAAAAATCAGGAGCACAATCATGCCGTCATCAACGAAGCCATCAGCTATTTGATTGACCAGGTGGACGATCTGCCGGAAAAAGAACTCGTTTCTTATATGAAAGCTTTAGTTCCGGAATTTATCTCCAACAACTCAGTTCACAGTATGCTGGAGCATAAAAAAGTAAATGGTCATGATACTAAAACGGTGGAAGCAAAAGTGAAGTAAAGCCACATCTTCCGCATTCTGTTTTCAGTCAGCAGTTTGTCTGCTGCAGGCAGGTCGGCCGGTTTTTATTTCATGAACCTTATCTACCCAACAATATTATCCATCTTTCCATCTCATTCATTCCATTCCCACCACTTCTGGCATCTTAGCTGTCTGCCGATTTATTCGCCGAAGACAGACGGGCAGGTATCTGCAGTCTGATATCATTTAAGCCCATCGTTGATACGATATTCTGATGGTGATTTATAAGCATTTCACCCATCAAATCATACTATTCATAAATCACTATTCACTAATCACTATTCACTATTCACTAATCACTATTCACTATTCACTA
>JAOZOL010000280.1 GCA_029933295.1 Desulfobacterales bacterium
CTTTATTTTCAATTGATAAAAAAGTTCTTATCAATTTTCATGCAAAATTCAGGTTTTATTATATTTTAAGCCAATTATACAAATTCAATATATTCGAAACTTTTACCAGACAATACAAAAATGTAACATTATATTACGAATTTGTCAGTTTGTTCTTTTCACAAACAGACCGGCAGACAACGGCAAAATCCTCCGGGTAATGACCGTTGATCCATCGCAGCTGGGCTTCACTAAATGCGCCGGGAGATTCCGGCAGACGCGGCAGAAAACAATACAATAATCGATGATCCGTATCTGCGGAATGAAATGATTTCGAATATTCAATAACTGTAATCATTTTTGCGCCCATTTGCTCCAGCACTTTCATCGCAATAAGAATAGCGGCATCAACTGACTTGCGAGTGCCGGTATCTGCTTCAAGAATATTTCCCACCGGAAAAAGGGTCATGAGCTGAATCTCCCATTGGGATGTCTGGGCTTTGGGGACAAACAGCATGACATTGGCATCCTGATAAATAATCAGGCTGGATTCTGAGTCTTTGCCGTCCAAACGCTGATTGTTTTGTATTGCGGAGATATAAGTTTTAAAAAACGCTTTGCCGGTTTTCCGGCGAAAGTCAGCAATAAAATCAGCAATCAGGTCACCACATGCATATGCCGGCATTTCATCATGGAGGCCGCCATCCTTTGTTAAAGAATCTGTTGTTAAAACAGTTTCCGGCACCAGTGCAAACTGCTGATGCACCTGCTGGTGGGATGCGTGAAGCCTGTATTTGCTCGGCGCAAAATCAAACCCGAAATTCCATCCCCACAAGGTTCGGGAAAACTTCATTTTTTTTTGTTGATCAGGTAATGATATCGTTTGAACAATCTTTTGACGAAGATCTTCCAGAGCATTTTCAGACAATTGTTTTTTCGCGCAGCCTAAGGCCAAACCCAGTCCTTCCGCCACCCTGACATAGGTTCGCTGATAATAAAGATGACGCATCCCGCTCATATCGCTGATACTGAGATCTTTTACCCGGTACCGGACAGCGTCATGGGCCATGTTGGCCGCATAATGACCCCAGGGGATATAACTATTTCTCCTTAAATATTCAAACACATGAGACTCGTTAGTATCCGGGGCCCATTCCCCCACGATCTCACTGGCGCCCTGAATGCCGGGTCGCAGAGCCATCACCGACTTGTAATCATCGGGCAAAAATCGATTATTTGCAACGGCTTCAAACAATGTATTCTCCCTGATCACCGGCCGCAGACTTCCCCTTTCATCGGCTTGAAACCTCAGCCCCACAGGTCGTTTTTTTTCAGCATCAAAAATAAATTCACAAGAGAGCTTTGCCAGCCGGATCAGGTCCTTTGGATCGGTTGATGTTGTCGCAATGGCCAGTTTAAGTGGAAGCGGCAGGGTATGAAAAATTTGATCCAGTGAGTCGTCCGATTTATTGCTTTTAACAGGCCATTTAGCAACCGTATCGGTAAATGACATTTGCGGCGCATCAGGAAGCATGATGGAAAAAGGATTTTTTGCTTTTTCATCCGCCCAGGATTTGGAAATATAAGTCACGCCTTTAAACGGAAACGGATTGGGAATTTCAAAAATCGGGTCAGCATGGGATTCCTCAACATCACCGGGCGGGAAATTGGCCCGGTTTTCACAAAGACGACCGTCTTTACTTTCACCCAGAGAGAAAAAATAATTCTTTTCCCGCATGTTTAAAACCCTGAAACCGGGTTTGTGGATACCGTAAACAAATTTACCGGATGGAGCAACGCAGGTACGAAAATTCATAAGTGGGCCTCTTTGGTGAATAAGTTTATTGATTTAATATTGATTTTATCTGTAATTATTCATATTTAAATATACTATATCCTCCCTGAGAGATACAAAAAAATATGACAAGGAATTTTCCGCATGAATCGCGCCAAGCTTATCATCTTAATTTTTTGCTGTTTTATCCTGACAGCCTGCAGCACCGTTCCTATTACCGGACGGCATCAGCTCAATCTGCTCCCTTCTCAAACCATGCTTTCAATGAGCCTTTCCCAGTATGATCAGTTCTTAAAGGAAAATCAATTAAGCCGTAACCAGGCCCAAGTCCAGATGGTTAAACGTGTGGGGCATAGAATTCAAAAAGCCGTTGAACAATATTTTAAACTCAACAACATGAGCCGGGAACTGGCAAATTATGCATGGGAATTTAACCTTGTTGAAAGTAAAGATATTAACGCCTGGTGTATGCCCGGCGGAAAAGTCGTTGTATATACCGGAATACTCCCATTGACCATCAATGATGCCGGACTGGCGGTTGTTCTGGGGCATGAAATCGCCCATGCAGTGGCCCATCATGGAAATGAGCGGATGAGCCAGGGCTTGATGGCGCAATTAGGTGGAGTAGCTCTTTCCACAGCACTGGAGACAAAACCCGCGGCCACAAAACAACTCTGGATGGGCGTTTATGGCCTCGGCGCACAATACGGCTTAATGCTGCCATACAGCCGGCTGCATGAAAATGAAGCGGATCACATGGGATTAATATTCATGGCCATGGCCGGCTATGACCCCCATGAAGCGATTTCTTTCTGGCAGCGGATGGCTGCCAAGAAAGGCGGTGCAGCACCGCCGGAGTTCTTAAGCACCCACCCGTCTGACAGAAAAAGGATAAAAAATATTCAATCTCTGATTCCGGAAGCCATGGAATATTACAGGCAACCCTAATCGTGATGGCAATCAAAAAAGCCGGGCCTATTTTCCCCCATGGCTGAAATTCAACTTATCCCGCATTGTCTGTGAATTTTATGGTCAGACATTTGATGTCAACGCCGTGGGCATCATGCTGCAGGGCATGGATGCAAAAATTTGTCCCGGCAAAAGCCATCAAGGGCATACCGGCCGTGTGTATACTGTTTATACAGTGCAACCCGTTTTTTTCAGATCAATATTTTTTTGTTTCCTTTTGAAACTTTCCATTTCTTAGAAAAAAAACAACCTGTTTCAATACCTCCGAGTTCCTCATAATAAATGAATGACTGCTGGGCACCACCAGAAAATCAGCCATTTCAGCAAGCTTCGCCCGTTCCACAGACACCTTGCCATCATCCGCACCTGGAATTATCCAGGAAAATAACGGATTAAAAGAAAAATCGCCGGTAATCACACCGATCTCTTCCCTGACAGGCTTTAACTTATTGGGAAGGCTGTCCGGTTCCGTCCCCAGAACCTGACCGGCCGGGCCGTTTAACCATTTATAAATAAACAGATCGGATAGCGCGTCCACCAGCTCACTTCCCTTGTTTGGCGGGCTGATCATGACAATCCGGCTACCGATCGGCAGGGTATGATTCTGAAGGTACAAACGGGTGACAATGCCGCCTAATGAATGCGCGACTATATGAATTTTCTTCGCACCTTTTTTGATACAGTCATTTACCATGTCTGCAAAATATTTTTCAGAGATGGTTTCAACCGGTTCTCTGGTGGATGGATAACCGGTGTTGATGACGTTATAGCCGTTTTCAACAAGATATTTTTCCAGTTTTGACATGGAATATTTTGTTCTGGCCATGCCGTGGAGAAGGATTACATAGTCCCGACTTGAATTCATCAATCCAAACTGACTCTTGCCGTGTTTGCTTGTCTGTTTTTGCATAAAAAAAGAGCTGCAATAAAATTACAGCCCATTGGATTTATTTGGTCGGGGCGAGAGGATTTGAACCTCCGACACCTTGCACCCCATGCAAGTGCGCTACCAGACTGCGCTACGCCCCGACGCCGAACAAAGTAAAATTCAATTATCACCCTGTTTTTGATATGTCAAGCGCTGAATCGCCATCCCACAGGGTAACCGCATTTGGATTTGTGGAATCGTAAAAATCGAAT
>JAOZOL010000281.1 GCA_029933295.1 Desulfobacterales bacterium
TGATGACTTTATCGATATTTTTCAGTTCGTTTTCCATGATGTATCCGAACATTTTGGCTTTTGGAAAAAATCTGGCAATGATCGCTGTGGAGGCATGTGCTCTGTGAGCAGTTCCAAAGGCATCATTCACATACACATCGGCTAAGCCGGCTAATTTTTTGGCAAAAGCTTCATCACCTTTGGTTTCTTCTTTATAAAAACGCAGGTTTTCGAGCAACAACACCTCACCGGGCTGTAGGACAGCTGCTTTTTCGCGCGCTTGTTCGCCAATGCAATCATCAGCAAACCGAACTTCTGTACCCAGTTTTTTATTCAGATCGGGAATCAGATGTTTGAGCGAAAACTTCTCCTCAGGGCCGTTTTTTGGACGGCCAAGGTGCGACATCAGAATGACGGCTCCACCTTTTTCCCTGATCTTCTGAATAGTGGGAATGGCTGCTCTGATCCGGGTATCATCGGTTATTTCGTACTGTTCGTTCAGGGGCACGTTAAAGTCAACGCGGATTAGAACTTTTTTTCCTGTAAAATCGTATGTGTCAATATTATTCATCATCTTGAATTTAGGTGAGATGTTATCTGTATATTTGATTACAAAACTATAAAATAGTCGGCTTGCGGTTGTGCTTTGCCAGGCTGTTTTTTTGAATTAAATTTATTTAACAACATACGGAGGACCACCCGTTTTCAAAAACCCTATTTTTGTTGTATAAAAAGAAACCCGTATGGATTTATTCGAAGGAAATATTTACTCAAAACTGCCACAAACCGGAACATCAATTTTTGCCGTAATGACCGGACTGGCCAAAGAATATAATGCGGTAAACCTGTCACAAGGTTTTCCCGATTTCCCCATCTCAGAAGATCTGATCGAACGGGTTACCTATTACATGAAAGCAGGCTATAATCAATATGCACCCATGACCGGAGTGGAAGGACTGAGAAAAGCCATTTCGGAGATGTTCCGGTACAATCACGATGTTTTCTATGATCCTGACAAAGAGATCAACATCACAGCCGGGGGCACGCAGGCGCTGTATGCTGCTATTGCAGCTTTCATTCGTAAAGATGATGAAGTGATTATTTTCGAGCCGGCTTACGACAGTTATGCCCCTGCGGTACAGCTGAACGGGGGTGTTGTCAAGTATGCCCGGCTGGAGTTCCCCGATTTCAGGATCAACTGGGACGAGCTGCCCAGGCTGATAAACCACCGTACAAAAATGATCGTTATCAATTCACCACACAACCCAACCGGCAGTGTTTTACATGAAGATGATCTTATCATGCTGGAACGGCTGCTCGAAGGAAGGGATATTATTGTGCTGAGTGATGAAGTATACGAACATCTGATATTTGAGAACATACAGCACCAGAGTGTTTGCCGTTTTCCGAAATTGGCACGCCGGAGTTTGCTGGTAGGTTCTTTCGGTAAAACTTTTCATGCTACCGGATGGAAAACAGGCTTTGTGCTGGCTCCTGAAAATCTGATGAAAGAATTTCGGAAAGCACACCAGTTTATTGTTTTTGCATCCAACACCCCTATTCAGCACGCCCTGGCCGATTACATTCACGATCCGGAAAATTATCTTTACCTCGGCGATTTTTACCAGCAAAAAAGAGATCTGTTTGTTCAGAGCGTGGCGTCCTCACGCTTTAAAGTGTTGCCATGTTTCGGAACATATTTCCAATTGCTTGATTACAGCGCTATTTCGGAGGAAAATGAAATGGACTTTGCCGTACAACTTGTGAAAGAATTTGGAATTGCCGCAGTACCCGTATCCTCTTTTTATCATGATCAGCGTGATAATAAAGTGTTACGTTTTTGCTTTGCCAAACAGGAAGAAACCATTCAAAAAGCAGGAGAAATATTATGCAAAATCTAAAAATACTTTGTCTACAGATTAATATTATTTCCAACAATCCGGCACAGAACCGGGAGCAGTTGGAAATAAAAATACGGAACCACGCCGACCAACACGATATAATTATTTTACCTGAGGCATTTACAACAGGGTTTCACGTAGATCCGGCAGGGTTCGCTGAATCTGCCAATGGAGAAACCGTGACCTGGATGAAACGAATTTCCTCGGAAACAGGGGCTGTGCTGACGGGTAGTATTTTTATAAAAAATAAAGGAAAATACACCAATACTCTCATTTGGATGAGACCCGACGGGAGTTTTGAAACTTACGACAAAAGACATGTGTTTTCGATGGGAGGTGAAGATAAACAGGTAAATAAAGGGACAAAACAACTGATCGTGGAATTGAACGGGTGGAAAATCAAACCGATGATCTGTTATGACCTGCGGTTTCCGGTTTGGACAAAAAACACCATGGAAAACGGGAAATATGCTTATGACCTGGCGCTGTTTGTAGCCAATTGGCCGGAAATCAGGTTATATCCATGGAGGCAACTGCTTAAAGCGCGGGCTATCGAAAATTTGTCATACACCATCGGTGTAAACCGTGTGGGACGTGATGGGAACGGCATCCTGTACGGTGGTCATTCTATGATTGTCGATCCGCAAGGAAAAATAATGGAAGAAGCGGGTGAAGACCGCGAGCGGGTCCTGTCAGCTGCACTCAGCTACGATGAGCTGGCAACATTCAGGGAAAAGTTCAATGTGGGTTTGGATTGGGATGAATTTGAGATAAAGATGTAAAATCAAAGGTGTCGGCATACATTCCGTAAACGTAATCCATGTCGTACTGCACGACGTAGTTCTCGTCCTTTTTTTTGTCGTAGTTTACATGAAAAACGTACACGCGGATCCCGTTTTTTTGCAGTTCCTGAAAAAGAGGAATGTTGTATTTGATAACCCTGCGGCTCGCAGCAATATCCGTAATACCCATATCTTTTAACTCCCGAACTTTATCCCTTTTCATTTCCTTTAAAAGGCCCCATGTTGGCATAGCCGACCGGATGCCTGTTGCAAGCGCTTCTTTTACAGCATCCATAGTGAAGAGTTCCATCATCAACCTGCTTTTGTCCACAAACAGGTTTGAAAATGCTGCCGGATCATTTATCTTATCGGTTACCAAAATAGCGTCCGGATGATTTTCAAACCAGGCGTTGATATCATCCATATCCAGAGGTGCATATTTTTGCAGGATCTTTTGTTGTTTGAAGTTATCCCGGTCGGGGGGCAGCTCCCCTTGGTAACCTGTAAAATCTTTCCACTGTTTCCAGTTGTGGGCAGCTACAAAATGCCCGTCGGATGTCCTGAGGATATCCAGTTCAAACAAACGGAAACCACTTTTATAGCTATTATTCAGCGCTTCGAGTGAATTCGTGTAGATGTGTCCGTCAATCATTCCGCCCGAATGCGCAATAAAACGATTTATGTCGTATCTGTTTGCAGTATCTTTCATTTCTGCATACTGATCCATCACAAAGTTACGAACGATTCCATAGCTTGCCGGAGCCGAGATAAACGACAAAATCAGTAAAAAGTAAAAAACAGAAGATGATTTGATGCTCTTTTCTTTATAAAAACCAATCCGCTTTGCAGCCTTTCTGATAAGCACGTACACGATGGTGAAGGTGATAAATCCGGCACTTGCCAAAAGCACTGCAAAAAGAAGACTGTTCCACCAGCTGTAACCGACAACGGTGTCGTATAAAAAATACACGACCGGCTTGTCCACTCCGTTCCCACTAATGTAATGGGAGAAAATGAAAAAGAATGAATAGCCTGTAAAAAGGGTAACTATGGCAGACAAGGCAACCAGCTTTTTTTTAGTCATATCAGCACTTCTGATCAGGCCATGGGTTCCTGCCAGTAAAAAAACAACGGAAATCAGGAGTAAACTGTAGTTCAGCATGGCTTTTAATGTTTATTCTGGCTTCGAAGTAATATCAACATCCGTTA
>JAOZOL010000282.1 GCA_029933295.1 Desulfobacterales bacterium
TAATAAGAGAGGCCACTCATCATGGTAAAATTGTTTTTCAGGCTTATCTCATTTTTGCCCTGGAGTTTTTTTCTAATCAATACCGCCATTGCCGCTCCCCCCAATATCGTTTTGATCCTGGCCGATGATCTCGGTTTTACGGACACCGCACCCTATGGCAGTGAAATCCCGACCCCCAGTATCAGTAAGCTGGCTGATGAAGGTCTGGTTTTCACCAACTATCATACAGCCGCTTCCTGTGCTCCGACTCGGAGCATGCTCATGACCGGGGTGGACAGCCACAGAAACGGTGTCCCCAATATTCCGGAGGCTATTCCTCCTGCTCAGGCAGAGTACCGGAATTACCGGGGCACCTTGAACCATAATGTGGTTACCATCGCCACCCTGTTAAAGGATGCCGGGTATCATACCTATCTGACCGGAAAATGGCATCTGGGGAAAACGCCGGATCTGCTGCCCAGCCGGAGAGGATTTGAACGCACTGTGACCATGGCGGATACTGGTGCTGATAACTGGGAGAAGAAACCGTATCTGCCTCTTTACAAAAAGGCGAACTGGTTCGCCGACGGAAAAGAGATCGATCTGCCGGATGATTTTTACTCCTCAGAATATTACATCGACAAGGCCATTGAGTTTATCGATTCCAACATCAAGGATGGAAAACCTTTTTTCTCATACATTCCTTTTCAGGCGGTTCATATCCCGGTCCAGGCACCCCAAATATTTACAGACAAATACATGGGAAAATATGATGAAGGATGGGAAAAGCTGAGGAAAAAACGGCTTGAAAGAGCCAGGAATAAAAATATTGTATCTCCTGATTCAGAAATGGTGAGAATGTCAACCACGAAGGACTGGGAGTCGTTAAGCGATTCGGAAAAGCGTTATGAATCCAAGAAAATGGCGGTTTACGCCGGCATGGTCGATGCCATGGATTACCATATCGGACGATTGATAACCTATCTCAAAAAAACCGGACAATATGACAATACTGTTTTTATTTTCGCCTCGGATAATGGCGCTGAAGCCACCGATGCATTTGACGGCCCCGCCTGGCAAAATCTGTACCTGAAACTGTGGCAAAAGGCCAATGGGTACAACCGTGACTACGAAACCCTGGGAACCCGCGGCAGCTATATTAACATGGGGCCAAGCTTTGCCAGTGCCGCGGTATCACCTTTGGCAGAGTATAAGTTCTGGGCCGGCGAAGGCGGGATGCGTGTCCCCTTTATCATATCCGGAAAGGGGATCATTGAAAAAGGTAAGATCACCAATGCGTTTGCGTATGTCACGGATATTGCCCCCACCATTCTGGAAATAGCCGGTGTGAGTCAGCACCGGGGCAGTTATCAAGGCCGCAAGGTCGAACCCATGGTCGGAAAAAGCCTGCTGCGCCTGCTCAAGGGAGAAGCTGACAGTGTTTACAGTGAAGAAGAGACCATCGGCTATGAACTGGGCGGCAATGCGGCCTTGTTTCAAGGTGATTACAAAATTGTTAAAGACAGGGGGCCTGTGGGGGATAATCAGTGGCACCTGTTTAATATCGTCATTGACCCGGGAGAAACAAAGGATCTCAAAAAAGAGATGCCGGAAAGATTCACAGCCATGATGGAAGCGTATCTTAAATATGCTGCCGATAATAATGTTTTACCGGTTCCTGAAAATTATGATCAGCATAAGCAGTGCAGGAAGTACTCTATACGGACTCAGATAAGAGCCCATCTTCCATTTTATCTGGTAGGAATCCTGATTCTGTCTGGATTTTTTATCATACGTAAGTTCAAAAAATGACTATAAACAGCAACACGATAGAGGGAGTAATGAGAAAAAGATGAAAATTATAAAATTATTTATTCTGTTCTTATTCGGTTTGACCTTGTTTGGGTGCAACCTAAAGTCAATTTATATAGAAAGAGAAATTGAAAAAAACCTAAGCCGTGTCAACTATGAGATTTTAAAAGATGGAAATCTTCATGTCATTCTGGTTGGGTCCGGCGGGCCAATGAACAATCCTGAGAGGTTGCCGACCTGCACTGCAATAATTGCAGGCGGAGAGTTTATCCTTGTTGATCTTGGGGCAGGAACCATACGGAATGCAGATATTCAAAACCTGCCGCTTAAAAACTTAAGCGCTGTTTTTATAACTCACTTTCACTCTGATCACATATCCGATCTTGGAGAAGCCAATTTCTGGTCACTTGCCATGGGAAGAAATAAAACACTGGAAGTATTCGGGCCGGAAGGAATAAAAGATGTGGTAGACGGCTATAACATGGCGTACAAATTTGATACTTCCTACAGAATTGCCCATCATGGTGCTGATATTTTTCCTCCCAAAGCATGTGTGCCTGTTGCAAAAACCGTTCGCCTTACCGATAAAGATAGTGCTGAATTGTTTTTTGACAGAAACGGACTAAAAGCCTATGCATTTCGCGTTGACCACTCTCCGGCCACACCGGCATATGGATACCGGTTTGAATACAAAGGCAATGTGGTTGTGATTTCAGGCGACACAAAAAAGATTGACAACCTGACGAAGCACGCCAAAAATGCAGACATTTTCATCTGTGAGGGAGAACGTATGGATCTGGTAAAGCGAGTGTCAGATTATGCGAAAAAAACAGGTAGACCGAGAATTGCAAAAATGCTTTTCGATACCATGGGTTATCATATTGATCCGGTTGATGCCGGTAAAGTTGCAAAAGAAGCACATGTAAAAATGCTGGTATTCAACCATATTGTACCGCCTGTTACGAATTTTATCGCCAAAAGAATATTTCTTGATGGGGTAGATGATGTATATGACGGCGATATTGTAATGGGTGAAGATGGAATGGAATTTATTCTTGAACCAAAACAATAGCAGGGGCAAACAAGTTTAAGATTTGCTGGTTTGTAATCATAAGAGAGAAAATAGCAACAATACAATTGGGAGCATAAAATAGAAAAAATATTTAATGTCAGAATGATGGTACGATCATTGATACTGGTTTTCCTGATTTGTTTCTGGCCGGCTCCGGGGATCGTCAATTGGGCTTTCCCCCCTGTTCATGCAGCAGAATCGTACTTTGTTCAAAAGGGAGATGGATATTCGGGAACGGCAAGCTGCCGTAAATGTCACGAAAAATTTTATAAACTCTGGTCCCCGTCTCATCACGCAAAGGCCATGCAGCCTTTTTCAACGGACCTTGCAAGCTCAAAGCTGACACCCCAGCCTGAAGAACTCATTATTGGCAGGTATCGTTATCGAGTGGATATTGCCTCTGGTATCATGCAGGAGAATGGGCCGGACGGAGATAAAAACTATCCCATCGTCTATGTCATGGGCGGAAAAGATGTCTATTATTTTTTGACTGCCATGAAGCGGGGACGCTTACAAACCCTTCCCCTGGCATACGATGTGCTTGAAAAGAAATGGTTCGATACGGCGAAAAGCGGTGTACGTCATTTTCCGGGTTTGAAACCGGATGAACCTGTAAGCTGGAAGGACTGGCCCTACACCTTTAACACTGCCTGTTATAACTGCCATGTGAGTCAGCTGGACACGAACTACGATCTTGCAACTAACACCTATAATACCCGGTGGGCAGAACCGGGTATCAATTGTGAAACCTGTCACGGGCCCTGTGATGAGCACATCCGGGTTTGCCGGCAGGTGCCCAAGGAGTACGATCCCCAAAGACTTAAAAATAATCCGCAGGGGCAGGGAATTTACCGTGGAACAGAACAATGATGCATGCGCCGCCTGCCATGCCAAATTAATACCGCTTACCAAGGGATTCATGCCGGGAAATTCGTTATTTGACCATTTCGACCTGGTGACCCTGGAAAATCCTGATTATTATCCCGAC
>JAOZOL010000038.1 GCA_029933295.1 Desulfobacterales bacterium
CCTGTTTTTTCAAACTGTTTTTTAGCTTTTGTTCAAGTTCTTCATGAAGTTTTTTTTTCTTTTCCGCCTGTTCTGATTGAATGGATTTAATTTTTTCAATTTGCACTTTCTTTGATTTTTTGAATTTTTCCAGTTCATCTAAAATATTTGGTTGCGCTTCTTGAAACGGAATTTCTTCAATTTTTAAATGATCTTTGATAAAAATCCGGGCGTCACCGGTTTTTTTCAGAATATCAATAATATTCAAATCTGTTAGTTTCAGACATAATCGATTACCTTCTTCCAAAGAAATGGAAAGTGTACGGCAGATGTCTTCAATGGCCGGCGGTCCGGCATGGCTATGTTCATGGAGCCTGATAGCCGCCACGATAAGATGTGCTTTTGTATAAAAATTGTTTTTTCCCATGCAGGAGTCCTCTTTAAACAGCAATTATATTTGATTTATGGAAGAAAAAAATCTTCTGCAGCATTACATTACATTTAGACCAGCATATATATAATCCAAAATTTATTTAAATATTACCGTGGTACGGAACCGAGTGCTTGACACCTTTTTATAATAATCGTATCATCCGGTCTGATTTTGTCAAGTTCATCACTTTTCCATTAAATTCTTGAAAACGTATAAGACATGGAGGGTATCATGACGGATATTAATTATGTTTCCGCAAGAGAAATTCTTGATTCCAGGGGAAACCCGACCGTTGAAGTCGATCTGACACTTGAATGCGGTGCAAAGGGACGTGCTGCCGTGCCATCAGGTGCTTCAACGGGAACCCGTGAGGCACTCGAACTTAGAGATAAAGATGAAAATCGGTTCATGGGAAAAGGAGTCATAAACGCTGTTGAAAATATCAAAAATATTATTGCGCCGGAAATCATCGGCATGGATGCCATGGATCAGGTTGCACTTGACAATTTTATGATAAAACTGGACGGAACAGACAATAAATCCAAACTGGGTGCAAATGCCATGCTGGGTGTTTCCATGGCCGCATCCCGCGCGGCAGCCGAAGCATTTGGTCTTCCCTTATATAGATACATTGGCGGGTTGAACGCCAGAAACCTTCCGATTCCAATGATGAATATTGTTAATGGCGGCGCTCATGCCGCCAACAGCCTTGATATTCAGGAGTTCATGATCATTCCGGTCAGTGCTGACTGTATTGCCAAAGCGGTTCGCATGGGTTCTGAAACATTTCACAATTTAAAACGTATTCTTAAGGAAAAAGGCTTAAGCACAGCGGTTGGCGATGAGGGCGGATTTGCTCCTAATTTTTCGTCAAACGAAGAAGCCATCAAGGTCATTATGGATGCTATAACTGCTGCCGGTTATAAACCTGGAGAGGATATTGGCCTGGCAATTGACGCAGCTGCCAGTGAATTTTACAAAGATGGAAAATATATTCTTGCTTCAGAAAATAAAAAACTGACCGCCCTTGAAATGATAGAATATTATCATGAACTGGTGGACAAATATCCGCTTTTTGTCATTGAAGACGGACTTGCTGAACAGGACTGGGACAACTGGGGAATAATGACGGAAAAACTCGGACAGCATGTGCAGATTGTCGGTGATGATATTTTTGTAACCAATCCTGAAATTTTTAAAAAAGGAATTGACAACGGTATCGCAAATTCCATCCTCATTAAGCTAAACCAGATCGGGACAGTTACTGAAACCCTTGAAACCATTGAAATGGCAAAACAGGCCGGGTATACAACCGTTATTTCACACCGTTCAGGCGAAACAGAAGACCCGTATATTGCGGATTTTGTTGTAGGTGTTTCCGGCGGCCAGATTAAAACCGGTTCTTTGTCCAGAAGTGACAGGGTATCCAAATATAACCAGTTAATGAGAATTGAAGAAGAACTCGGAACCAGTGCCCGCATGTCGGAAAATGTTTTTACCGGATAAACACCTGATGCGGTTGATTAACAAGCTTATTGGCTATTGCTTAGTATTCATAGGTTTACTGACTTTATTTTCTTTGTCGGCAAACTGCTATGTTCTTAAAGGACAACATGTCCTTGACCTGATGCTTGAAAAAAATAATCTTCCCAGACGTTTTTTTATCGATCAAACTCTGACGGTTTACAATTCAGGTTTTTTTACGTTAAAAACGGAATATGAACAATGGGTTCGATATCAATTGCCTGAACAATTCCGGTCGGATATTAACTCTGATGATTTAAAACAGATAAATGTCGCGTCAGGGGATGATGCCCTGAGCATTATTGATGGCAGTGTTGTTTCGGAATCGGAAATATGGGCGGATCATTATAAGGATATTTTTTTTTATCGCTCCCGCGAAAAACTGGTAAAACGCCTGGAAGATCTGGGCATCGATTTTTCCGTTACAAGTCTGGGCCGGCTTGAAGGAACAATCTGTTATGTCATTGGGGCCAGATATCCGGATGAGTCAGTCCCGCAATTATGGGTTACGAAAGATACATTTTTGCCCATGCGATGGATTTTTGACTTATCCGATCGTAATGACGATATGGTATCCCTTGAAATTTTTTATAAAGAATGGAAAAAATATCATAAATCATGGTATCCGTCTAAAATAGAATTTTATCAGGGCCCGGAAATAATTCGCAGTATCGCTGTTCACAAAATCGAACTGAATCCTGGTTTTTCAAAAACGCTTTTTGATATTAAGAGTTTAAAAACGTATTATTTACCTCAAAAAGTTCAAGAGGTGTTGCCTGATGCCGTGCAAAGTGATATTGAAAAACGCATACAGGATTTTAAAAAAATTTACGAATGATATTCATTAATTTTGAGGGTTGATAAATGACTGGAAAGGCGAAGTTTATATTTGTTACGGGTGGTGTTCTATCCTCGCTTGGGAAAGGCCTGGCTGCTGCTTCCATCGGAGCTCTTCTTGAAAGCCGGGGGCTTAAAGTCACGATTTTAAAATTAGATCCCTATATTAATGTTGACCCCGGAACAATGAATCCGTTTCAACATGGTGAAGTCTTTGTCACGGATGACGGTACTGAAACCGATCTTGATCTGGGTCATTATGAACGGTTTGTGAACGTCAGATTAAATGCAGATCATAACTTTACAACCGGAAAAATTTATAATTCTGTAATTACAAAGGAAAGAAGAGGAGATTATCTCGGGGGCACGGTTCAGGTTATACCGCATATTACGGATGAAATTAAAAACAGCATCAAACAGGGAATTGATGATGCGGATATTGTGATTGTCGAGATCGGAGGTACAATTGGTGATATCGAAAGTCTTCCTTTTCTTGAGGCAATCAGACAGTTTCGTTTTGATGTGGGCAAAGAAAATGTATTGTACATACATCTTACCTTTGTGCCTTATATAGCGGCTGCCGGAGAAGTTAAAACAAAACCAACTCAGCATAGCGTTAAGGAATTGCGAAGCATCGGTATTCAACCGGATATTCTTCTTTGCCGAACGGATCGATTTTTGCCAAAAGAGATAAAAGCAAAAATCGCATTATTCTGTAACGTCAGCCAGGATGCGGTCTTTACCGCAAAAGATGTGGATTGTATTTACGAAGTGCCGCTTGTTTTTAACAAGGAGGGACTAGATCGAAAAATATTGGAATTGTTGAATGTATGGACCGGTTCGCCGAGATTAGATAAATGGCAACGATTTAACGACAAAGTCAAAAATCCATCCCATTCGGTCAGGATTGCAATCGTTGGAAAATATACGGATTTAATCGAGTCGTATAAGAGTTTGAATGAAGCTTTGTTCCATGGTGGCATTGATAACGATTCAAAAGTTGACCTTTTGTTCATTGATTCAGGAACACTGGATACGGATAATTATGAAAAAGTTCTGTCAGAAGCCGACGGTATTCTGGTCCCGGGGGGATTCGGTTCCCGGGGAGTGGAAGGAAAAATTTTGTCGGTGAAATATGCCAGGGAAAATAAGATTCCATACTTTGGAATATGCCTTGGAATGCAGCTTGCGGTTGTGGAATTTGCAAGGAATGTGGCTAAAATGAAAGATGCACACAGCTCGGAATTTAACCCTGAAACAAAATTGCCGGTGATTTATTTAATGCGTGAATGGTTTGATGAAAAGACCCAAACGGTCCAGAAAAGGGATGACACCTCGGATAAAGGGGCAAGCATGAGGCTCGGCGCCTATCCCTGTAAAATCGTAAAAAAGGATTCTAAGGCATTTAAAGCTTATCAGGTGGATAAAATTTCTGAACGGCACCGTCACCGCTATGAATTTAATAACGACTATATGAAAAAGCTGGAAGAAAACGGGCTGACGATTTCCGGTCTTTCCCCCAAGGGAGATCTGGTTGAAATCGTTGAACTTAAAGATCACCCATGGTTTCTTGGGTGTCAATTTCATCCGGAATTTAAATCCCGTCCCATGAACCCCCATCCTTTATTTCGTGAATTTATTAAAGCATCCCTTGCAAAGAAAACAAAAAAAAAGAAAAAAACTGGTAAAGCGAAATGAAGAATAAACACTGCAATTATGCCGAGTGATCATCAAATTCAAACCATCCTGCCGAAAAGTCTTTCACCCGGAGACAACATTGGTATTATTGCGCCGGCCAGTCCTTTTGATAAAAATAAATTTTTAAAAGGGATTGCCGTTTTAGAATCAATCGGATTTAAGACTGTTTTTTCTCAAAAAATTTTTGAAGCACATGAATTTCTTGCGGGTTCAGATCCGCACCGTGCGCATCTGCTTAATTCAATGTTTGCCGATCCTTCCATTAAAGCCATCTGGTGTGCCAGGGGCGGGTATGGATCACTCCGGATACTGCCTTTAATTGATTATAACATTGTTAGCTCCAATCCCAAGGTGTTTATCGGATGCAGTGATATTTCAGCCATATTAAATATATTTTTATCAAAATGCGGGCTGGTCACGTTCCATGGCCCGATGATAGAATCATTGGGGTATGCAAATAAACAAACGATTCAGGCGTTAAATGATATTCTTTTGACCGATCAACCCCTTACATTAAAATCTGAAAATAAATTTGTCATTTCTTCCGGTACAGCCTCCGGCGTTGTTGCCGGCGGGAATCTGACCACATTATGTCATTTAACGGGGACTCCTTTTTCACCGAATTTGAAAAAAAAAATTCTTTTAATTGAAGATGTCGGCGAAGCACCTTATCGAATTGACCGGATGCTTACCCAAATGAAACTTGCAGGCAGTTTTAGGCAAATAGCCGGTGTTATTTTAGGTTTATTTAAAAACTGCGGGGAATCCGATCAAATATATCGTATTGTTGATGATGCATTTTCAGACTTTCATATTCCTGTTCTGGCCGGTTTTAATATCGGCCATGACGAACCTAATTTAACGGTTCCCATTGGAATCAAAGCCCGGATTGATACGGACAAAGGATGCCTTTCATACCTTGAATCTCCGTTTAGGACATGATATGAAATCAGTCCATTCTTTGATGCAACAGGCAGTTTCCGAAAAAATATTTCCCGGCGGTGTACTTCTGGTTTCAAAATCCGGTTCCGTTATATTCAACGAAACTTACGGAATGGCCAATATCTTCACCAAGCAACCGGTCACGCATGATACGGTTTTTGATCTGGCATCTTTGACAAAGCCCCTGGCAACCACTCCTGCCGTAATGATATTAATACAGGAAGGCAAACTAGAATTAGATCAAACACTTGGTTCAATTATTCCGGAATTAAAAAATACGCCAAAATCTAAAATTCAGATAAGGCATCTGTTATCTCACACATCCGGCCTGCCGGATTACCGCCCATATTACTTGAAGTTGAAAAATTTCCCGGCGAAACTGCGAAAAAAAACATTAAGAGAATATTTAGTAAAGGAGCCGCTGATATCTTCCATAGAAGAAAAAACAATTTACAGTGACCTCGGCTTTATGGTGCTTGCCTGGGTGATTGAAACGACTGCCGGCTGCCGATTAGATCAATTTATAAACCAAAAGGTTTATCAACCTTTAGGGTTAACGGATTTATTTTTCATTGATCTTGAAGATGACATCCCTGAAAAATCGTATGCGGCAACGGAAAAATGTCCCTGGCGCAACATGTTGTTGAGCGGGATGGTTCACGATGAAAACGCCTTTACGATCGGCGGTATTTCCGGGCATGCCGGTTTGTTTGGTACAGTCGACTCAGTACATAAATTATTAATCGAATTATTAAACAGCTATAAAGGTGTTTCACACAAAAAAAAATTTGCGGGAAAACTGGTAAGGCAGTTTCTGGATCGAAAAACCGGGGATGCACGGGCTCTTGGATTCGATGTCCCGTCAAAGGAAGGGTCCAGTTGCGGTGATTTTTTTACAAAAGCAGCAACCGTCGGGCATCTGGGCTTTACCGGGACATCTTTCTGGATGGATTTAAACCAGATGATCATAGTGATTCTTTTAACCAATCGTATTCATCCGACCCGCAAAAATGAAGGTATAAAAAAATTCAGACCCAAGCTCCATAATGCGGTGATGAAACAGATTTTGTAACAAGATATTTTATTCTTGTATTCGAAACCTGTTTCTGTTAGCCATATGCTTTATTCGGAGTCCGCATCAAATCGGTTTTAAAACCGTAAATCTGATATTTATTTTCTGTGTGTGCAGGGAGGCTTAAACTTTGTTTTTAGATTCATTGCTAGGCGTCTTTTCAAATGATATTGCCATTGACCTTGGAACAGCCAATACCCTTGTTTTTGTTAAAGGCAAAGGAATTATTTTAAGAGAGCCTTCGGTTGTTGCGGTTCGAACGGATAATCGAATAAAAAACCGGGTTCTGGCAGTCGGTCTTGAAGCTAAAAATATGCTGGGTCGAACACCGGGTAATATCGTTGCTATCCGTCCCATGCATGACGGAGTCATTGCCGATTTTGACGTCACTGAGGCGATGCTCAGGCATTTTATCCGTAAAGTCCACAACCGCCGCACATTTGTCCGGCCGCGAACGATTATTGCTGTTCCGACCGGCATTACACCGGTTGAAAAACGCGCTGTTAAGGAGGCTGCCGAATCGGCCGGATCAAGGGAAGTCTTTTTAATTGAAGAACCCATGGCCGCCGCCATAGGCGCCGGTCTCCCCATTACCGAACCCACCTGTAATATGGTGGTGGATATCGGAGGCGGAACGACCGAAGTCGCCGTGATATCACTTGCAGGGATCGTATACAGCCGCTCGATTCGTGTAGCCGGCGACAAGATGGATACGGCGATCATGCAGTATATCAAAAGAAAATATAATCTTTTGATCGGTGAACGGACCGCTGAAATTATCAAGATAACGATCGGAAATGCTTATCCGGATTCGGAAAATTATGAAACCATTGAAGTCAAAGGACGAGATCTTGTATCCGGTATTCCAAAGATTCTGGCAATCGACTCGGAAGAAGTCAGAGTCGCCATTTCCGAACAGATTGATGCAATTGTTGAAGTAACAAAAATTGTTTTAGAACAGACCCCACCGGAATTGTCGGCTGACATTGTCGATAGCGGTATTGTGTTGACAGGCGGCGGCGCGCTGTTGAAGAATCTTGACAAATTGTTAAGGGAAGAAACAGGCCTTCCGATTATGGTTACAGAAGATCCCCTATCAACAGTTGCGTTAGGTACCGGCATGATGCTTAACAGTTTTGAAATCCTACGACAGGTCGTTATTGATTAGCCCATGTTTTCAAAGAAAACGATGGTGGTTGCGGGTGCGATTATTTTAATTGCGCTTAATGTTCTTGTCTTTTCATTTACCTATATTCGCAAGTCTTCTGTCGGCGATGCTGCCGCTCGCGCAACGTTATACCTCATTTCTCCCTTTCAGACCGCAGTTTCTGCTGTCATTGATTTTACGGATGACGTGTGGGAACATTATTTTTTTTTAATATCCGTGGCTCGTGAAAATGATGAATTAAAAAAAAAATTGGGCATTGCTGTAAAAAAAAATAATGAATGTAATGAAATTGCCCTTTCAAATGAACGTTTAAGAAAATATGTTAATTTAAAAAAGCAAAGTCCTTATAATTTGCTTGCGGCAAAAGTCATTGCCAAAGATCCAGCCCCCTGGTTTAAAACCATGATAATCAACAAAGGGACTGAAGATGGCGTAATTAAAGGGCTGCCGGTTATGGTGCCTGAAGGGGTTGTAGGTTATGTAACAACCGCTTCTTCCGGATTTGCAAAAGTGCTTTTAATCATAGATCGCAACAGCTCCGTTGATGCCATGGTTCAAAGAAACCGTGCACGAGGCGTTGTGCAGGGTGATGCGCAAGGATTATGCAGATTTGATTATGCGCTACGCAAGCTCGATATCACCGTTGGTGATACGATTGTTTCCTCAGGGTTTGACGGGATATACCCAAAAGGCCTTCGGATCGGTTCGGTTTCAAAGGTGATACGCAGAAATTCCGGATTGTTTCAGGCTATTGAATTAACCCCGTTTGTTGATTTCAAAAAACTTGAAGAGGTGATGATTATATTAAATCCTTTGATCCATGATTTTGTGAGTAACCAATGAGGTTATTTATTTATTTTATCATTTCCGCGATGTTGATCAGCCTGCAAACAACAGTAATCCCGGCCTTGCCTTTTTTATTATCCTCCTATGACATGCTGATTCCTTTTATTGTCTACTTTACACTTTTCCGTCCTGCAACCGAAGGCCTGACAATAATTATCATTGCAGGTTTCGCCATGGATATGTTATCCGGCGCTCCTGCCGGTATTTATTTATTTATCTATACCTGGATTATTCTCCTGTTTAAAAGAGCAAAACTCTATTTTCATTTAAGGGATCCGGTGCTGTTCCAAATCGTCGTTGTAATCAGCATCCTGATTGAAAATATGATCTTTGGCCTTTATATTTCTTTTAAAACCATGTCATTTGAATTGTCTTTTCATGCTGCCCAAATCGTTTTGATTCAGCTGATATGGGTATTTTTAACAATTCCGTTTATATTTGTTATTTTTGATTACATCTTTGGTGCAATTGATAAATTGATCGCCGGCGGTTTAAGAAAAAGCCTTTAAGATGACCCCTAAAAAAAATATTCAAAGATATTTTCGAAGCGTTGATAATGAATGGTATCGGAAACGATTATTCGGTTTTATGCTTTGTGTATTGTTTTTGTTTGGTATTTTATCTGCGCGCCTGTGCTATCTCCAGGTAATCAATGGTGATCGGTACAACCAGATGTCAAAGAACAATTGCATTCGCATTCAGCGTGTTAAGGCGATCAGGGGATTGATTTATGACCGTAACGGGAAACTGCTTGTGGAAAATCGTCCGTCATTTGATTTAAAAATTATTCCAAATGACGCAAAACCGTTTACACAAACATTCGCAAAATTATCTACTTACGCCCCGGCACTTGCGGAAAATATTAACAAAAAAAAACATGAAGACAAATGCGGATGCGGCAATGGCTATAAACCGGTTTTACTTGAAAAAGACATCGGCCGCGACACCATGGCATCAATCTTGGCCCATCAATTTGATCTTTCCGGAATTGTAATAGATACAATTGCCAGACGGCATTATATTTATGATCACCTTGCGTCGCATTTGATCGGATATCTGGGTGAAATAAACCTTTCCGAACTTAAAAGCGGGAACTATAAATATAAAAGATGCGGCGATATGGTAGGTCGTTTCGGTGTTGAAAAAGTTTATGATGATTTTTTAAGCGGTGTGCCCGGAGGGCGGATTGTGCAGGTAAATGCAAACGGGCAGGTTGTGGATGTATTAGATACCGTCCTTCCTGAACCCGGGCATAATATTTTTTTAACTATTGATTATCATCTGCAGGTTATTGCCGAAACCCTGTTAAATGAGAAGACAGGTGCCATTGTTGCCATGGATCCATCATCAGGCCAGGTCCTTGCAATGGCAAGCAGCCCCTCATTTAATCAAAACAGTTTTATAAATGGGATTTCTTCACAACAATGGCATGATCTTGTCTCCGATCCTGATCTTCCCATGTTAAACAAGGTGGTTCAGGGTGAATATCCGCCGGCCTCTACCTATAAAGTCGTTACAGCCATGGCAGCGCTGGAAGAAGGTATCATTGACGAAAATACCGCCTTTTATTGTCCCGGTTATTACAAATACGGCAATCGGACATTCGGCTGCTGGAAAAAACAGGGCCATGGAAATATGAATGTAACAGAAGCAATTGCCCAGTCCTGTGATGTTTTTTTTTATAATGTCGGGAAAAGGCTCGGCGTGGATCGAATTGCATGGTATGCAAAAAGCTGCGGGCTTGGTGCAAAAACCGGCCTCGATCTTAACCGGGAGGCCGATGGATTGATTCCTACAGCCGCCTGGAAGAAAAGAAAGACCGGAATTGCCTGGCAGGGGGGCGAGAACCTCTCCATTGCCATTGGCCAGGGATATAATCTGGTGACACCGCTGCAAATGCTGGTTTTATACGGAGCAATTGCAAATGGCGGTATTTTATATAAACCATTAATTTTAAAATCGATTAATACAGTTGAAGGTGATAAAATAACGACCGGCAGAAAAAAAATAATCGGTCACCTGCCGGTCAGCAAGCATAATCTGGAAATTATCCAAAAAGGGCTGTGGGGTGTTGTCAATAATAAACATGGAACCGCCCGATGGCATGTTCATAATAAAGATGTTGATATCAGCGGCAAGACCGGGACCGCCCAGGTGGTTGGCCGAAAAACGGAAATGGATAATCAGCACAAAAAGGGAGGAGGCTCCTTTAAATCACATGGATGGTTTATTGGATACGGGCCGTCAGATCATCCAAAAATTGTTGTTTCAGTTCTGGTGGAACACGGCGAACACGGTTCCAGCTCAGCCGGTCCCATTGCCAGGGAAATGATTATTTCTTATTTAAAAAATATTGAATAATATAAAACAAGGAGATCCATTTAAAATGTCAGGTTCAAAAACGAATAATAAAAATAAAACCCGGGAAGTTTCCATTCCTCCAAACTTTATACGTCAAATTATCAATGATGACATGAAGACAGGTAAATTTGACGGCCGTGTTGTTACCCGTTTTCCACCGGAACCCAACGGATATCTTCATATCGGCCATGCAAAATCAATCTGTTTGAATTTTGGTCTTTCAAGCGAATTTAATGGAATCTGCCATTTAAGATTTGATGACACCAATCCGGAAAAAGAGGATGTGGAGTATGTGGAATCTATTAAAGAAGATGTTCGATGGTTGGGGTTTGACTGGCAGGAACATCTTTACTATACATCCGATTATTTTGAGCGGCTCTATGACTATGCCGTTACATTGATTAAACTGGGAAAAGCTTATGTTGACAGCTTAACGCCGGATGAAATCAGGGAATATCGAGGGACCCTGACTGAGCCCGGCAAAAACAGCCCTTTCAGAAATCGTTCCATTGAAGAAAATCTGAATTTGTTTCAAAAAATGAAAAATGGAGAAATGGAAGAGGGCGCATGTATATTACGCGCAAAAATTGATATGGCTGCGTCCAATATTATCATGAGAGATCCGGCACTTTACAGGATTTTAAAGCAGGAGCATCACCGGACTCACGATGCGTGGTGTATTTATCCCATGTATGATTTTGCACATTGTTTATCAGATTCCATTGAAGGGATAACGCATTCCAACTGCACACTTGAATTTAAAAACAACCGTGAACTCTATGATTGGATACTGAATACTCTTAATGTCTATCACCCGCAACAGATTGAATTTGCCCGATTGAATTTGTCATACACTGTTTTAAGCAAAAGGAAATTGATTGAACTGGTTGACGGCAATCATGTGACAGGCTGGGATGATCCGCGCATGCCTACGATTTCAGGACTACGACGGCGGGGATATACTCCTGATGCCATCAGAACTTTTTGCGAACGCATCGGTGTGGCAAAACGGGATAGCATGGTTGACATTGCTTTGCTTGAACACTGTATCCGTGAGGGTTTAAATAAAAAAGCACAACGGGTGATGGGAGTTTTGCGGCCCCTTCGCGTGGTCATTGAGAATTATCCGAAAGGGCAGAGCGAAATACTTTCAGCCATCAATAATCCGGAAGACAAAGCCATGGGAACCCGTGAGATTCCTTTTTCCAGGGTTTTATATATTGAACAGGATGATTTTATGGAAGACCCGCCGAAAAAATTTTTCCGGCTGGCCCCGGGACGGGAAGTCCGATTGAGATACGCTTATTTTATAACATGTACGGATGTAATTAAAGATGAACAGGGAAAAATTTCCGAACTTCGCTGTACCTATGATCCTGAAACCAAAGGGGGAGATGCGCCGGACGGTAGAAAAGTTAAATCAACCCTGCACTGGGTGTCGGCCGATCATGCCATTGATGCCCAGGTGCGTTTGTTTGAAAATCTGTTTACAATGGAAAATCCAGGTGCAGAGGATGATTTTAAAACGTGTATAAATGAAAATTCCAGAAAAGTATTAACAGGATGCAAGATCGAACCAGAACTTTTAAATGCAGCACCCGGATTTCGATGCCAGTTTGAACGACTGGGGTATTTTTGTGTGGATCGCAAAGATTCAACCCCGGGCCATCTGGTGTTTAACCGGATTGTCACGCTCAGGGACATGTGGGCCAGGATCAAAAAATTACAGGCGCAGTCGAAAAAAAGCGGTAAGAAATAGCTAAAATGTTTAAATTGATTTGCCGATAAAAATAATATATATTGATATATAGCATTTAAAGTATTTAAGACAAAAATAAAAAGGAGCAGCCAATGGAAACCGTGGCGAAGTTATTTAAAAACGGGCGTTCCCAGGCCGTCCGGCTGCCGAAGGCATTCAGATTCAAAGGGGATGCGGTTAAAATCAAAAAAGACGGTAATAAAGTTATTTTAGAACCCATGGTCAAAACGCAATGGCCTGACGGATTCTGGAAAATATTTGCCTCTGATCCTGATTTTGAGGTCCCCCGTCCCTTGTCGTCAAAACCGGTTGATCTGGATAAACTCTGATCATGCTGCAAACGTGTTGATGGATTAATTGTAGAAGATTGGGTGGTGGATTAAACGGAGATTAATTCATACTCCCTCGCCCCAAGCCCCAGTTGCTCCGCATATTCCAGCTGATATTCCCATTCAATATAAGGATAAACCCCTTTGAATTTATCTTCACCGGGGCCGGTATTGGTCTTCAAGCACGTATGGGCCAGGGCAGGTTCCTTATTGACAAGGTCAACGCTGGCCTGATCAATGGCAACCGGGTCGGTTGAGGCAACCACTCCAATATCACGAACAATGGCCGCATCATTATAGGGAAGACAGTCACAGGCAGGCGAAACATTATTGATAAAGTTAATAAACAACGATTTATCCTTTTTTGTTTTCAACACGCCTGATGCATATTCCACCATTTTTTCTAAAAAAACAGGAACAGACTGGTCCCATTGAATTTGAACCGCCTCGTTTGCGCAGATGATTATACATTCACCGCATCCGATGCATTTTTCAGGATTGATTTCCGCCTTTTTTTCTTTTAGAGATATCGCTTTTTGCGCGCAGTGGAGCACACATTCACCGCATCCGATGCATTTTTTCTTTTTTATTTTCGGTGCCACATTCGCATGCTGATCCATTTTCCCCCGTCTTGACGCACATCCCATGCCGATGTTTTTAATTGCTCCGCCATAGCCTGCCAGTTCGTGTCCTTTAAAATGCGCAACAGAGACAAGTGCATCCGCGTTTATGACTTCAGAACCTATATAAACTTTTTTAAAATTTTTTTGGTTTATGGCAACGCTGGTTTCACTGCGTCCCCTGAGTCCGTCTGCAATAACAAGCGGCGCTTCGACAACCGGGTACGCAAAACCGTTGCCGATCGCAGTAATCAAATGGTGGGGCGCATCTCCACGGGTGCCTGCATACAAAGTGTTCGCATCAGTCAGAAAAGGAGAGGCCCCGGCAGATTTAATGCATTGAACAACCTGGCGGATATGGACAGGGCGGATAAAAGCCGTGTTCCCGAGTTCACCGAAATGCAATTTGATTGCCACCAGGTCTCTTTTTTTGACGCATTGGTTTAAACCCGATGCGTTAATTAATTTTATAAGTTTTGATGCAAAATTTTCCTTGTATGTTGCCCGAAAATCAATGAAAAAAACCTGGCTTGACATGAGACCCTCCCATTGCGAAAATTATTCGATTTTGTTTTAAAAAACAAATATCATAAGTTCAACGGGTATCAAAGAAGAATATCGGTGGAGCACTAATCAGCGTATTCAATTTTTAATCAGTAAAAGAGTCTATTTAATTTAT
>JAOZOL010000283.1 GCA_029933295.1 Desulfobacterales bacterium
TTTCTTATCAATTTTCACCCGAAGGGCGAGCCGGAGGCTCGTGCAAAATTCAGGTTTTATAATTTTTTTGTATTGCACTCCCAGCAGTTAAATCATGAATCGCCTTTGGCCAACGTGACCATCCCGGTAATAAAATCGACCTGTATATCATATCGTTTGTCTGAAGCATTGGACAAAACAACCTCGCCGCCGCTGCTGCTGCCGTTGGGAAAAAAAACAATATTAAACATACCGGAATTTACTTCATCCGCACCCGCAGTCGCCTTTTTCAGAAAAACCCCTTTCGGAAAATCATAAGTAATATCAAGTTGTTTTCCGGAGGCAGATTTTTCTTCATCAGATAACTTATTTCTATTTTCGGAAAAAACGATTAATCGCCTGTGATCAAAATCAAAAGCGCCAACGCGGGTGATCTTTTCAGAAACCGCCTGGCTTCTGGCAAAACGCAGGCTGGCCGCTATTTTTTTCGTTGCGGTCTTTAACGTTAAATTCCCCATGGGCGCCATAAACCTCGGCAACACAAAGGCGGATGCCAGGCTTATAATCACCAGCACCACAAGGAGTTCTATCAGCGTAAAACCTTTTTTCATTTTCCGATATTTTTCCAGCTCACCACATCAGCATCCTCGCCATCCCCCCCAGGCTGACCGTCCGCTCCATAAGAAATAATATCATAATCACCGTGTTCCCCTGGATATCTATATTCATAAGGCTTATTCCAGGGATCATTTGGAATTTCTTTAGGCAGATAAGGCCCGTCCCAGTTATCGTTATCGCTCGGCTTTATGCGTAACGCGAGCAGGCCCTGCTCGGGTGGGGGATACTTCCCCATATCCAGCCGATAGGTGTCCAATGCAGTTTCAAAAAGGGATATCTGGGCCTTGGCGGTTTTCTGCTTGGACGACCCGACTTTGCTGAACATCCGCGGCGCCACCAGTGCCGCCAGCAACCCCAGTATAATCATAACGATTAATAATTCAATTAAGGTAAAGCCCCTGTTATTTCTTTTTGTTTTCATCCTTTTCCCCAACTCCTTTAAAATGGCACATCATTCATTGAAAAAACCGCCAGCAGCATGGATATCACGATAAACCCCACCATCAGCCCCATGGCAAGAATCATGGCGGGTTCCAGTAAATTTACAAACCGCTTAATCATGTTACGAACCACCTTCTCGTAATTATCAGCAACCCGCAAAAGCATCTGATCCAGTTTTCCCGTCTCTTCGCCCACGGCAATCATCTGAACGGCAAGCTGCGGAAAAATATCCGCCTGGTCAAGGGGTTTTGACAGGCTTTCTCCTTCCTTTACCCTGTCATAAACAGTAAGCAGATCTCCGGCGATTACCTGATTAATAATGATTTCCCGGACCAGACGCATGGCCTGTAAAATAGGCACGCCGCTTCGGATCAGAGTCCCCAGCGTCCTTGAAAACCGGGCAACCTCCACTGATTTAACCAGTTTACCCACAACCGGCAGTTGCAGCTTGAATTGATCGGATTTTAACCGGCCGGCCGGTGTTTGAACATATCTTTTCAGCGCAAACGTCACTGCGGCAATTACGCCGATAATCAGCCACCAATAAGCGCGCAACCCATGACTTATACCTAAAAGCATTTTAGTGGAAGCCGGCATGGCCTGGCCCATGTCCGCAAAAATAATAGAAAATTTCGGCAGCACAAAGGTGAGCATGATAATAATAGAAATGCCGCCCACAAAAACCAGAAAAAGCGGATATACCATTGAAGAGGTGATATAATCCTTTAAATCCTGGGAAGTTTCCAGAAAACCGCCCAGCCGGTCAAGCACCAGGGGAAGCACCCCGCCGGTTTCACCGGCCGTGACCATATTTATATAAAGCGTTGAAAAAATATTCGGGTACTTTGCCAGGGCTTCGGAAAGGGAATTCCCTCCTTCCACATTCTTTAAAATACTGGCAATGATTTGTTTAAATTTATCATTTTCAGACACATTAATTAATATAGCCAGCGCCTTGTCCACCGGAAGGCCGGCTTCAAGCAGAGCGCACAGGTCCTGGGTGAAAAACATGACATCTTTCGTGGTAACCCTTTGAAACAAAGAAGAAAAATTTATTGACAGGTTAACATTAAAACCACCGGGAGCGGATTTACCGGACTCGATGCGTATGGGAATATAATTCATGCCCTGGAGTTTTTCCACGACCTCCCTTTCTTCCGCAGCTTCAAGGGTCCCTCTCACGATGGTTCCTGATGCATCACTTGCTTTATAGGAAAAAATCGGCATATTATTTCTCTAAGGTTACCCTTAAAATTTCAGACAACGTGGTCACCCCCTGCTTTACCTTTTCCCATCCGTTTTGCCGTAATGTGATGAGCCCTTTTTCCAATGCGATAGATCTTATCCGCTCGGCATCGGATTTGGCGGAAATCTCTTTTCGGATGTCCGAATCAACGGGAAGATATTCAAACAGCGCGGTTCGCCCCATATATCCTGTATACCGGCATTCCTCGCATCCTTTGCCGGCAAAAAACTGCACATCTTTTATGTCTGTGGCCGAAAGTCCCATTGCGTTTAAATGCTTTTCATCCGGCGTGACAGCCCCCTTGCAATGGGGACAAATCACCCTCACAAGCCGCTGGGCCAATATGCCCAGCAAAGTTGAGCTTAACAAAAAGCCCTCAACCCCCATATCAAGAAGACGACTGATGGCACCCACCGCATCATTGGTATGGAGCGTGCTGAATAATAAATGCCCGGTCAATGCGGATTGTATGGCTATTTCAGCCGTTTCTTTATCCCTGATCTCACCCACCAGAATAATATCAGGGTCCTGGCGCACAATGGCACGCAAACCGCTGGCAAAGGTCATCCCGATCTTGGGATTTACCTGAATCTGATTAACACCGCTTAAATAATATTCAACCGGGTCTTCCAAGGTAATAATTTTATTTTCCGGGGCGTTTATTTTTGAAAGCGAAGTGTAAAGCGTGGATGTCTTCCCGCTGCCTGTCGGGCCGGTGACCAGGATCATACCATATGGCTGGGTGATTAAAGTCATATATTCGCCCAAAAGCCGCGCCGGAAATCCAATCTTCTCCAGATCCAGAATAAGCATTCCCCGGTCCAGCACCCGCATTACCAGGCTTTCTCCGAAAAGAGTGGGAATGGTTGAAACCCGAAAGTCAATATCCCGATTGGATATTTTCAGTTTGATTCTTCCATCCTGGGGGAGTCGGCGTTCGGCAATGTCTAAATTTGCCATGATTTTTACACGGGATATGATGGCGGCCTGAAGTTGTTTGGGGGGTGATTCAATATCATGCAGCACCCCGTCGATCCTGAATCGAACCTTGAATTTATCCTCAAAGGGCTCAAAATGGATATCGCTGGCCCTCACCTCCACGGCTTTTAAAATTAACCGGTTCACCAGCCGAATGATCGGCGCCTCGGAGGCCAGATCCCTTAATTGATCGACATCCTGCTTCCCGTTATCCGTAATTTCATAAATATCTTTGCCTGCTTCTTCAATAATCATCTCAAGAGACTGGGTTCCCACGCCGTATAATCGTTCCACGGCATCTAAAATCTCCTCCCTAACGCCGACAACGACCTCTATATCCAGTCCATAGGAGAGCTTCAACGCATCGATTATCCAGGAATCCTCCGGATCAGCCATGGCAATGCCGAGCAAATTCCCGTTTAAAAAAAGCGGCACAAAAACCGACTGTTTCATAAATTTTACGGACAAATTATCTAAAACCACCGGTTCTGTCGGATATTCATTTGAAGATAATATTTTCATACAAATCCTGTTTTA
>JAOZOL010000039.1 GCA_029933295.1 Desulfobacterales bacterium
TGCTCTGTATTTACCTTGAATAATCTTCAAGACTGCAATATTTGCAATGCTTGATTAACAACAAACCGGGATTAAGATTGGGTTTTAGGTGACGGGGGTTGAAAAATTCGGTGCAGTTTTATGGTAAAGGTGCTTCCCAGGCCTGTTTTACTCTTAACATCAATCAATCCATTATATGATGTAATAATCCGCTGAACGATGGACAGACCAAGCCCGGTACCTTTTGATTTTACCGTAAAAAACGGATCAAAGATTGATGGGAGCGTATCTTCTGTCATTCCGCACCCGTTATCCGTTATGGTGATGCAGGCATGCTTTTTGTTAAGGGGATACATTTTCACATCAATCGTTCCTTCATTCTCGATTGCTTCATCTGCATTTAATAACAGATTCCAGATGACCTGGCGCAAATGTTCCGGATCGATTTCAATAAATATGCCTTCGCTAAACTCTTTGGATACGGTAATTCTTTTATTCCTACGACTGTCGGTTATAAAATATTTCACAATTTCATCAAGGGCATGATCAAGCTCTATGACTTGCATTTGTCCGGGCTGCGGCTTTGCAAAGACCAGAAAGTCATTGGCCAGGGTACTTAAGCGGTCTGCTTCACGCAAAATAATTTCCATCAATTTGTCATGGTCAGGATCATAGGGAATATCATCTCTTAACACCTGAATTGATCCGGACAGGGAGGCTAAGGGATTTTTTATCTCATGGACAAGACCGGACGCCATATCTCCGATTGCCGCCAGTTTTTCCACGCGTTTCACCTGTTCTTCCATGGCCCAGAGGTCTTTTTTTGCCCTTCTTTCCTGTTCAGATAAAAATCCGCTTAAAATCGCAACGCCAAAACATGCAACAATTGTAATGATGAGTTTATAAAGAACATAATTCCCTTGGTGATTCATCATCAAAAGATTTGCATCAAACCCCACCGGATTGATTATCCCGTAATATTCGAGATCTATGAGAATCCCATATTGAATGCTGCAAAAAGCAGCAACGATAATCCCGCCTTTTCTAAAAATTACCTGACCTGAATAAACGATGACCACCAGATATAAAAATGAAAATACGCTTGAAAAGCACCCGGTCGCAAAAATAATTGCGGTCACAAAAAAGGTATCAATAACTATCTGAATAAATCCTAGGAGGACAAGGCGTTTGGTACGGGGCAGTATTAAGGCATAACTAACTGAAAAAATTAATAAACTTATAGATATCCCGTAGAGGAATAAAAGTGCTTCGTCTAAAAACGGGCTTCTTCCCCGGATGCCTACGATTACTGCAGACCCTAATAATACCACACCAAAAAACGCCCGGAAAAATATCAGCCATTTTATTTTTTGATACAGATCCAATGCAGGCTTATTTTTGCTGTCAATCTTCAATCGTGTCCTTATATTAACTACTAATGCCCTGATACCGCTCCCGCGAGCTGGAAGATGGGAAGGTACATGGAAATGACCAGGCCACCGATGACGGTACCCAGAAACACAAGCATAAACGGCTCAATCATTGCAGTTAAATTATCCACTGCCTGATCCACTTCTTCTTCATAAAAATCCGCAATTTTTTCCATCATGGCATCAATGGCTCCCGTTGATTCACCCACTGCGATCATAGAGCAAACCATTGTCGGAAAAACACCGGTTTCCGCCAAAGGATCGGCAATGGTCAGGCCTTCCGCAATACCTGCACGAACCTTGTATATTGCTTTTTCAATGGTTTTATTGCCAGCGGTTTTTGCAACCACATCCAGGGCTTCCAGAATGGCAACCCCGCTGGCCAGCATGGTCCCCATGGTTCGGGTAAATCTGGCCACAGCCACTTTCCGGATTAAAATGCCAACAACCGGAAGTTTTAAAACCATATCATCAATCAACGCGCGGCCTTTTTCGGTTTTGTAAAATTTCCTGAATGCAAACGAAAATAAAAAAATCGCGCCGATAATATATAATATCCGTGACTTTACAAACCGGCTCATAGCAACTACAGCCTGGGTCGGCGCCGGGAGGGCTTTGCCGAAATCCGCAAACATCTCTTCAAATACAGGGATGACAAAAACCAGAATCACACCTACGACAACAACAGCGATAAGCAGCGTCACGATGGGATAAGTCATGGCGCCTTTGACCTGTCTTTTTAATCTGGCCGCCTTTTCCATGTAAGCTGAAAGTCTTCTTAAAATCACATCAAGTATACCACCGGCTTCGCCGGCAGCAATCATGTTGACAAACAGGTTGTCAAACTGTTCCGGATAAGCTTTCATGGCCTCTGCCAGTGTTTGCCCGCTTTCAACAGACTCCTTGATCTTTTTGAGCATCCGTTTAAAGGTGTGGTTGTCCTGCTGGGCCTGAAGGATATCAAGGCACTGAATAATCGGCAGCCCGGCGTCAATCATGGTGGAAAACTGCCGCGCAAATATAATAACATCCTCTTGCTTGACCTTTGGTTGCAAAAAGGTGATATCTTCAAACAGATCTTTTGGTTTTTTCTTTATTTTTTCAACGGTTATGCCCTGTTTGGAAAGATTATTGCGGGCATCCTGAACACTGGCCGCTTCCATTTCCCCTTTTCGAACCTGATTTTGTCTACCCCGACCTTCCCATTTAAAAATCGGCATATTTCCTCCTTTGCTGGCCCCCTCCGCATAATGAGCATCTACCTGAAAAACTCACACAAAAATAATACACTATTGCATATTTAATCATTGAACAATAATATTAACATATCATAGGGTATAAAACAAATTCTTTTAATTCCCTTGGGACAAAAAATTTGAAAAAACAGGATTCTCCACATTCTAAAGACTTAACAGTTATTACGACACATGCGAATGCCGATTTTGATGCGGTGGCATCCATGCTGGCGGCGCACAAACTTTATCCCGGCTCGGTTGTTGCATTTCCGGGTTTTAATGAAAAAAGTGCTAAAAACTTTTTTGTCAATTCCATGGCCTATCTTTTTAATATGATCGATATTAAAAAAATTGATAAGGAAAACGTAAAAAAACTCATAATTGTAGACACAAAACAGGCAAGCAGAATCGGAAATCTTGCTGCGCTCATTGGCAGGCCCGGGGTTGAAATTCATATTTTTGATCACCATCCTGCATCGGAAAATGATATTAAAGCCGATTTTGAGGTAAACAGCACAACCGGTGCCAATGTTACATTATTAACCGAAATAATCCAAAAAAACAGCATAGACATCTCCCCTGAAGAAGCAACGATTATGTGCCTGGGGCTCTATGAAGACACCGGCTCTTTTACATTCTCATCCACCACGCAACGGGATTTTTCAGCAGCCGCATTTCTTCTCTCAAAAGGTGCTGACCTGCCGACCATATCCAATCTTATCACCAAAGAAATGGACCCCCGGCAAATCAACCTATTGAATAATATGATAAATCTGGCCGCGTATCACAGAATAAACGGCCTGGATATCATCATAACCAGCGTATCATGTGATGAATATATTCACGACCTGGCGTTTCTAGTACAAAAAATGATGAAAATAGAAAACGTAAACGCCATCTTCGGTATAGCACTGATGAAAAACAAAATATATATAGCCGCACGAAGCAGATCTCCTGAAATCGATGCTGGTGCTGTTTTAACAAAACTCGGGGGGGGCGGTCACAGTTTTGCGGCCGCAGCGACCATTAAAGATCAAACGCTTGCACAAACTGAAAATCGCCTGGTTGAAATTCTTCAAAAACAAATAAAATCAATAAACCATGCTATCGACATCATGTCATCGCCGGCGATTACTGCGGATTATACTATTACGTGCAGAGAGGCACGTGAGCTTTTGTCCAGATACAATATTAACGCGATTCTGGTGGTAAACAAGAAAGGCAAAAAAAATAATCTGATCGGATTTATTACGCGGCAGGTGATTGAAAAAGCACTTTATCACAGTCTGGGTGATATTCCCATAAAAGAATATATGTCTTCTGAATTCGCCATTGTCGGGCCCCATGCAGAGATTGTTGAAATCCAGGAAAAAATCATTGAAAATAAACAACGGGTACTTCCGGTTGTCGAAAATGATCAAATCATCGGGGTCATTACCCGAACCAACCTGCTCAATATTCTTGTTCATGAAGCCCAGGATAAAAAAGATTATTTACTCAATGAACAACAGGGATTTTCTCGTCCCAGGACAAAAAAAATCACAGGCTTCATGAAAGAGCGGCTCTCAAAACGCATGCTTGAAATATTGCACCACATCGGGAAAATTGCAGAACAATCCGGCTATTCATCCTATGTTGTGGGGGGATTCGTCCGTGATCTATTCCTTTACCGTCACAATGAGGACTTAGACATTGTCATTGAAGGAGATGGAATCGAATTTGCGAAAAAATTTGCGAAACTATATGGCGCCCGAATAAACGCGTATTCAAAATTCGGCACCGCGATAATCATTTTCCCTGACGGGTTTAAAATTGATGTGGCTTCCGCACGCATGGAATACTATCAGGCACCGGCAGCATTGCCCACTGTTGAAATGAGCTCCATTAAACTGGATCTGTTCAGGCGCGATTTTACCATCAATACACTGGCCATCACCTTGAATCCGTCATCCTTCGGACACTTGATCGATTTTTTCGGCGCCCAACGGGATATTAAAGAAAAAGCGATCCGAATTCTTCACAATCTAAGTTTTGTTGAAGACCCCACAAGGGTTTTCCGTGCCATCCGATTTGAACAACGATTCGGATTCACAATCGGAAAACTCACATCCGGCTTGATTGAGAACGCAGTTAAAATGAATTTTTTTAAACGGCTTTCAGGCCGCCGGGTATTTTCAGAATTCTGTCATATTTTAAAAGAAGACAACCCAACACCGGCTCTGATCCGATTAAACGAATATGATCTGCTCAAAGTAGTCGATCCGTCAATTATCTTAAACGAAAAATTAATTTTCCATTTTAATTCCGCAAGAAAGGTCATCGCCTGGTATGACCTGCTGTTTACTGAAGAAAGCTATATGAAATGGGCTGTTTACTTTCTGGTATTGCTCCGTCATACGAACGAAGCGGAATCGGAGAAAATCTGTAAACGCCTTGAAATGGCTCCAAAGCTTGAAAAAATTTTTATAAAAGAACGAATGTCTGCTGAATCTTGTCTAAACCGGCTTCATCGCAACCTGCCGACCAAAAACAGTGAATTATATAAAAGCCTCAAAGATTTACGCATGGAACTTATTCTCTATATTATGTCCATCACCACCAACAAAACACTCATCAAAGCTATTTCATCATACGTAACAGACTTAAAAAACATTAAACTCTCCGTCAGCGGCAGGGACATTCAGGCCTGCGGGCTTTCTCCCTCCCCGGTTTACGGAAAAATTCTCTCGAAGGTACTGGACGCAAAGTTAAACGGAAACATTAAAACCCATGAAGATGAACTGCAATTTTTAAAAAAATATGTTGCCAAATTTTAACCTGCTCGAATTTATTATTATCATTATTCCACTTTTGGTTGCTGTGACCGCCCATGAAGTTGCACACGGTTATATTGCACTCAAAATGGGAGATCCAACGGCTAAAAATGCCGGTCGTCTCAGTTTAAATCCCATCCGTCATTTAGACATATTCGGGTCATTTCTTCTTCCGGTTATTTTAAAATTATCCGGCGCTCCCATTTTATTCGGTTATGCCAAGCCCGTGCCCGTTAATTTCGCAAATCTTCGTCCATATAAAACCGGAACCGTCCTTGTGGCGTCCGCAGGCGTGGTCACCAATTTCGCTCTGGCCATTATTTCCGCAGGCGGCTTTCAGATTCTCCGCCATATAAAAATATTGGGGGGCATTTTAATTTTACAACCAATAATTATGATTCTTCTCAAGCTGTTTGCCTACAGCGTGATGATAAACCTTGTTCTGGCCGTCTTCAACCTGATTCCCATTCCACCCCTTGACGGCGGAAGGATTCTGACCGTTTTGCTGCCTATCCGCGCCAGGCAAAAAATAAAATATATAGAGCCGTTCGGATTTGTGATATTAATCTTCCTTCTTTTCACAAGGTCCCTTGATCTTTTGATCACATTTTTTATAACTCCTTTGATTAACTTACTGCTTGGAGGATGAGCCGAATTTTTCATGAAAAAGTTGAAAAATAAAAAATGATTGTAATTTCAATCAGATAAATCTAAACCAACAATTTTATAATAGTAAAGTATACAGGAGTCATCGAATGACTGAAAAAAAAAGAATTGTCAGCGGGATGCGACCCACCGGCACCCTGCATCTGGGAAATTTTCACGGTGCCCTTGAAAACTGGATTACCATGCAGGATGAATATGACTGCTTTTTCTTTGTCGCGGACTGGCATGCGCTGACCAGTGATTATGAAGATACAGGCAACATTGGAGCTTATACCCGTCAAATGGTTATTGACTGGCTGAGCACCGGGCTTTCTCCTGAAAAAAATACCCTGTTTGTTCAATCCCATATCAAAGAACACGCGGAGTTATTTCTTTTGCTCACCATGATCACACCAACCCCCTGGCTTGAACGAAACCCAACGTATAAAGACCAGATTGACCAGCTAAAAAATAAAGACCTGTCAACCTTCGGATTTTTGGGATATCCAGTACTCCAGGCAGCTGATATTATTATTTATAAAGCCCAGGGGGTTCCGGTGGGCATTGACCAGGTACCTCATATAGAAATCACCCGGGAGATTGCCAGAAGATTCAATTATCTTTACGGCAATGTTTTTCCGGAACCTGAAAGCATATTAACAAAAACGGCAAAAATACTCGGCACGGATCGCCGCAAAATGAGCAAAAGCTACCATAATGCCATTTACCTGTCTGATCCGCCCGAAACAATCATGGAAACTGTGTCTAAAATGATTACCGATCCCCAGCGGGCCCGGAAAACCGATCCCGGCAATCCGGATATCTGTAATGTATTTGCCTTTCACTCGCTTTACTCTGACCAGGCATCTGTTTCAACCATTGCCGAAGAATGCCGGTCCGCAAAAATCGGTTGTGTTGAATGCAAAAAAATAATGGCAGAAAGCCTGATCAAAGCCCTGGCCCCCATACGTGATAAAAATCAATATTTCACCGCTCATCCTGAAATCGTTGATGAAATTATCGCAACCGGAGACAAAAAGGCCAGAACCGTGGCTGAAAACACCCTGGGGCAAGTTCGGGAAGCCATTAAGTTATAGATTAAAATGCCAAGCAAATCCTATGAAATAAAACTGGACAATGTTTTTGAAGGTCCCATGGATCTGTTGGTCCATCTTATCAAAAAACATGAGGTTGATATTTATGATATCCCCATTGCATTTATCACCGACCAGTTCCTTGCATATCTGGAATGGATAAAATCGCTTAACATTGAAGTCGCCAGTGACTTTCTCGTCATGGCGGCAACCCTTGCGCACATCAAATCAAGAATGCTGCTTCCGAAACGACCCGGAGACATTGCTGAAGATGATGAATATGATCCAAGAATGGAAATCGCCGGACAACTCCTGGAATATCTTCAGATAAAAACAGCAGCCGAAGAGTTAACCGAAAGGTCCATTCTGGACAATGATGTGTTTACCCGATGTCCGGACAAAAAAACCTATCTCATCGATCCGGAAGAAGAAGTTGTTAAAACCGATCTGTTCGATCTTATTTCCACTTTTCACAAACTGCTCGATAAAATATCTGACAAGGATGGCATCCGTATTATTGCCGAGCGCATATCCGTAAAAGACAGAATGACTGAAATCATCAATATGATTGAAGATAAGGGGACACTGACATTTATAGAATTATTGTCCGAAAAGCCACAACGTATTGATATTGTTGTTACATTTCTGGCAATACTTGAAATCGTAAAGCTCAAACTGGTCAGGATTGTTCAGGATAGCGGCAAAAGCGGACTGAGGCTGTTTTATAATTGAAGATTGGTGATTGAGGATTGAGGATTAATGGAAGAGATCAAAAATATTATTGAAAGCCTCCTGTTTGTGGCCGAAGCCCCGCTGAATCTTGACCATTTCAAAAAAGCGATGCCTGAAGCGGAAACCCGGACCATAAAAGATGCGATCCAGACCCTGAAAGAAGAATATGAAACCCGAAATGGCGGTTTTTTTATCCATGAAGTGGCCGGCGGATACCAATTTCGAACAAAGCCTGAATATAAAGAATGGATCAGGCGCATGTTTCAGCCAAAGCCGCCGAAATTAAGCAAACCGGCCATGGAAACGCTTGCCATCATCGCCTACCGGCAACCGGTGCTGCGCAGCGAGATAGAACATATCAGAGGCGTCAATTCCGGCAACTCCATCCGCGTGCTGCTTGAACGAAAACTTGTACGCGTCCTGGGCCGCCGGGAAATCCCCGGAAGGCCCCTGGTATATGCAACAACCAATAAATTTTTAGAAACCTTTGATTTGAAAAATTTAAAAGATCTTCCCTCTCTGAAGGAAATCAATGATCTTGAAAACAACCTGCCCAAACCCCGCCAGCAGGAAATTATTTTTCAAGACAGTGACGATAAAAACGAAAATAACAGCATAGGAACCACAGACAATGACAATGCCGTTGAGGATAAAAATGACACTCCCGGTGTAAGTGACCATAAAGGAGAAAATGACACATAGGCCACAAACCCCGATAATAATACTTGACTATCCACCCACAGGGAATTAACAAACAAAAGAAACGGGCGGTTAACTCAGTGGGAGAGTGCTACCTTCACACGGTAGAAGTCGTTGGTTCAAATCCAATACCGCCTACCAGAAATATCAAGGGGTTACGAAAATTTATTTTTGTAACCCCTTTTTTATTTTTTGCCACCCGACAAGCAACATTACCTGCCCAAAAGACATTTTAAATAGTCCTTTCATCTGTTTGTTTTTTCTGATAATAAATATAAATTTATCTCATGATAAAATTAATCTTAAATCCAAAAGAAAAATTAACTATGCATAACCAATTCTTCGAAAAACCTGTTATCAACTCACCTTATGAATACCCATCCCAACATTGGGAGCTGGACGATCAGGGTCAGCCGACATTACGCATCATTGAAAAACGCCGCAGTGCAAAGTTTATCACGCCGATTCCAAAGCCAAGAAAACGCAAAACCAAACAAGCGCACCAGCAACAGGAATTTCTGTTTGATGAAGGAAAAGGGCTTTCGAGTAAAGAACAACAGTACGATCCAACGCCGATTATTAATGCCCTCCGTCGCGAGGTTGACCTATGGCGAAATATTAAGAATCCCAGTGAATGGAAAGTCACTCCGGAAACAACCAGGCTTCTTCAACATTGGCGACACCACAACTTCAATGATATCCGGCCGTTTTTCTGCCAGGTAGAAGCCGTGGAAACAGCCATCTGGATGACGGAAGTAGCTCCAAAATCAAGAAAAAGTGAAAAAGGCTTTCTTGAACATCTTGCAAATGCCAACAACGATGCAAACCCGGAACTTATGAGATTAGCTTTAAAGATGGCCACAGGCTCCGGTAAAACAACGGTTATGGCCATGCTGATTGCCTGGCAGACAATCAATGCCGTGCGCCGCCCCAACAGCAAAAAATTCACCCGTGGGTTTCTGGTTGTCACTCCGGGGCTGACTATCCGTGATCGGCTTCGCGTGCTTTTTCCCAATGATCCGGACAGTTATTATCAAAGCCGTGAACTGGTGCCGGCCGACATGCTTTCCGATCTTGAACGCGCCAAAATCGTCATCACCAATTATCATGCGTTTAAACAACGGGAACGCATGGAATTGTCCAAAGGCGGCCGTTCCCTGCTCCAGGGCAGAGGGGATGCGTTAAACACATTGGAAACCGAAGGCCAGATGATCCAGCGGGTAATGCCCGACCTCATGGGCATGAAAAATATCCTGGTGATAAATGACGAAGGCCACCATTGCTATCGGGAAAAACCCGGCGAAAATGATGTAAGTACGCTAAAAGGTGACGATAAAAAAGAGGCGCAGAAGAACAATGAAACCGCCCGCCTCTGGATCTCAGGCATTGAAGCCGTTAATCGAAAGCTTGGCATTACCCGAGTCTTTGATTTATCGGCAACCCCATTTTTTTTAAGCGGTTCCGGTTATGCGGAAGGCACCCTTTTTCCCTGGACCATGAGTGATTTTTCATTAATGGATGCCATTGAATGCGGAATCGTCAAACTGCCGAGGGTGCCGGTGGCCGACAATATACCCGGCGAAGAGATGCCGAAATTTCGTGATCTCTGGAAGCATATCGGCAAAAAAATGCCGAAAAAAGGGCGGGGCAAATCAAAAACTCTTGATCCTTTGAGCCTGCCCGTTGAATTACAGACAGCCATGGAAGCCCTATACGGGCATTATAAAAAAACCTATGATCTGTGGAAAGAAAACGACATGCAGGCACCACCCTGCTTTATTATTGTCTGCAACAACACGTCCACTTCCAAACTGATTTATGATTATATCTCCGGGTTTTATCGGGAAAATGAAGACGGTAGCAGCCAGTTGGTCAATGGCCGATTGGAGCTGTTTAGAAATTTTGATGAACATGGTAACCAGCTGGGACGTCCAAACACCCTGCTCATTGACAGCCGACAACTGGAATCTGGCGAAGCCCTGGACAAAAATTTCCGAAAGATGGCAGGCGACGAAATCGACCGTTTCCGCCGGGAAATCATAGAGCGTACCGGGGATCGTCGTCAGGCTGAAAATATTACCGACCAGGACCTGCTCCGGGAGGTAATGAACACCGTCGGCAAGCAGGGACGTTTGGGTGAATCTATCCGATGTGTGGTATCGGTCTCCATGCTCACAGAAGGATGGGATGCCAACACCGTAACCCATGTTCTCGGGGTCCGAGCCTTTGGCACACAGCTTTTGTGTGAACAGGTAATCGGCCGCGCCCTGCGCCGTCAGTCTTATGATCTTAATGAAGAAGGACTGTTTAATGTCGAGTATGCGGACGTACTGGGAATCCCCTTTGATTTTACGGCAAAACCGGTAATCGCGCCGCCGCAGCCGCCCAGACAAACCGTCCATGTCAAAGCGGTGCGTCCGGACCGTGACGCCCTTGAAATTAAATTCCCCCGTGTTCAGGGATATCGTGTGGAACTGCCCGAGGAAAGGCTCACAGCCGAGTTTAATGAAGACTCCGTTCTTGAATTAACCCCGGATATCGTCGGCCCGTCCATTACCAAAAATCAGGGCATAATTGGTGAGGATGTGGACCTCAGCCTTGAACATCTCGAAGATATGCGGCGGTCAACTCTGCTGTTTCATGTTGCCAAACGTCTCTTGTATACCAAATGGCGTGATCCCGGCGAAAACCCCAAACTCCATCTTTTCGGGCAGATTAAACGAATTACAAGGCAATGGCTTGAAAACTGCCTGGTCTGCAAGGGCGGGACATACCCGGCCCAGTTGATGTACCAGGAATTGGCGGACATTGCCTGTGAACGGATTACGGCCGGTATTACCCGGGCCATGATCGGAAAACGCCCCGTCAAAGCCGTGCTTGATCCATACAATCCAACCGGCTCAACCATGCACGTGAACTTCAACACCTCCAAAAAGAACCGCTGGCAAACCGATGCCCGGCGATGCCATATCAATTGGGTGATCCTTGACAGCGACTGGGAGGCGGAATTCTGCCGGGTGGCCGAATCCCATCCAAAGGTAAAGGCGTACGTCAAAAATCATAATCTTGGTCTTGAAGTACCCTATCGATATGGGTCAGAGACGCGCACCTATCTCCCGGATTTTATTGTATTGGTTGAAGACGGCCAAGACGATCCCCTCAACCTGATTGTTGAAATCAAAGGATATCGCCGGGAGGATGCAAAGGAAAAAAAATCCACCATGGACGCCTACTGGGTGCCGGGGGTGAATAATGTGGCCCATTACGGCCGGTGGGCGTTTGCCGAATTCACCGAGGTATACCGGATCGAATCTGATTTTAAAGCAAAAGTGGAATCGGAATTTAATAAAATGATCAACCAGGTATTAACGGGAAAGGTTTAACCAGGATGCCCGCCACTCGTCTGAAAATATTCATCAGCAGCGTCCAAAAAGAACTCGCTGAGGAACGGCGTGCGGTAAAGAATTTCATCACCCATGATCCTCTCCTGAGCCGGTTCATATCCGATGTGTTTCTGTTTGAAGATATTCCTGCCAAAGACCGCAAGCCTGATGATATCTACCTGGGCGAGGTCGAACAGTATGACATCTATCTTGCCATTTTCGCCAACAAGTATGGATGGAAAAACAAGGACGGGAAGTCGCCGACTGAACTGGAATTTGAACACGCCACCAAAACACATCGCGAACGACTGATATTTGTAAAGGGCAATGACGACAAGGCACGTGAACCGGATATGGCCAAACTGGTAAGAAAAGCGGGTCGCCAGGTCACCCGACGCCGTTTTTCAGATACGCCCGGCCTGATACGTGAAGTCTATGCCAGTCTCGTCGAGAGCCTGGAGAATCGTGGTGGGATCAGGTCCACGCCGTTTGATGACAGTGTGTGTAATGGAGCAACACTCAGGGATATCGAGAATGCGGCGGTGAAGGCTTTTGTTGAAACGGCCGAAACCGAGGGCCGCCTGAGACTCAAAGGGTCTCGCGCTCCAAAAACGGTTCTGCGGAACTTCAATCTGTTGCGGGACGGCCGGCCCACGAACGCTGCCATGCTTTTGTTCGGAAAAAATCCACGCAGGTTCTTCAACAATGCACAGGTCCATTGCTTTCATTTTCATGGCACACAAAAGAGAAAGCCCATTGCATCCCAACAGCCTTATGAGGGAAGACTGCTCGAAGTGATCGATCAGGCGGTGGAGTTCGTCCTGGGCAAAATCGATCGCAGGGTGGGTACACGAGAAACAAGCACACAGGCCCCGGTTGAGTTCGAGATTCCCCGCCCTGCCATCACCGAGGCCATCGTCAATGCTGTTGCCCACCGGAATTATCGCAACAACGGATTTGCTCAGGTCATTGTCTTTGCTGATCGCGTCGAGGTGTGGAATCCCGGCGAACTGCCTCCCGGACTTACTCCGGAGCTGTTGCGCAAGCCCCATGGGCCGATACCCCGCAATCCGTTGATCGCCGAACCCCTATTCCGGGTCAAATATGTGGAGAAAGCCGGAACCGGCACAACGGACATGATTGCAGATTGCCGGAAAGCGGGACTTCCAGAACCCGATTTCGAACAGCGCGGTCCTTATTTTGTTGTGACATTATGGAGGGACTGGCTGACGGCAAAAGTTTTAGATGAGATTGGCTTGAATGACCGGCAGATGAAAGCCGTCACCCATGTAAAAATTCATGGGCGGATTACGAATAAAGATTATCGTGAGCTGACAGAGACAATCATCCGCACGGCCTCCCGGGACCTTGAAAATCTGGTTATAAAGGGAGTCATGCGTAAAATCGGAGTAACCGGCAGAAACGTCCATTATGTCCTGGTTCGTAAACAGGACATAAAGAGGACAAACAGGACATGAATTCCACTCAAATGGAAACTGGACATAAACTGGACAAACAGGACATTACCGGTCAGTAAAAGGAACTTTACCAAAATAAAAAACAATCGACACTGGATTGAATGATGACACGCAAAAAGAATCAAAAAACCAAAACCGTTGAAACCATCACTCACGACGACGCCTCCCGAAAAAATATCCCAACAGCCGAGTATCAGTCTGTAATGAGAAAGGATGAAGAATCGCCCGTTCAAATCGCCTATGCCCGCCGCAACCGGGATTTAGACCCCCAGCTTGTCTGGCGCGGAAAAGACGAACAGAACTGGTCGGACCTGGTGGTGCATGCCCCGCCCTTATACATTCAGGAAAAGGTTCATCCCAAGGTCTTGATTGATGATCTGCGCAAGCAGACGGAAAAACAGGAACAATCCAAAGCCCCCCAGCAGATGGATCTTTTTTCCGATTTCAACGGCCTTCCCACCGAAGGCGCAAAAACCGAATTCTACCAGCACGATGCCAACTGGTCCAACCGCATGATTTTAGGAGACAGTTTACAGGTCATGGCGTCTTTGGCAGAACGAGAGGGCCTTCGGGGAAAAGTCCAGTGCATTTACATTGATCCGCCCTATGGGATAAAATTTAACTCCAATTTTCAATGGTCCACCACCTCCCGGGATGT
>JAOZOL010000284.1 GCA_029933295.1 Desulfobacterales bacterium
ATGCAATATTTTTTATCGGTAGGAGATCAATTCTGGATCTCCTTTCAGTTCCAGGTGAGTTATGTCATTAAAACCAGACAGCATCAAACGATTGCCGCTGTATTTAAACCGGGTGATTGATGTGTTCATAATTTGCCAGGCTAATTGCAAGGTATGTTCATCAGAAAGATTGAGGGCTTTTTGTACACATATGGAAATTGGGCCACCAGACGTAAATATGGCCACCTTTTTCCCTGAGCTTTCCTTAGTCATTATTTTTTTAAGCCCGGCAACAACCCTTCCTGAATAGCTATGCCATGTTTCCAGGTTCTTTAACGGTTTTTCAATGCTAACCCATATGCGCATGATCTTTTCAAGGACTTTTTGAAACGACCGATTGCTGGAAAGCATGGCAGCAACATCCGCCTCAAATCCAGGTTCCCTGCTGATTATTTCAGGAATCAAGGTTTTTAGGATATTTTCCGAATCATACTCATTAAAGGCATCGGTTTTAAGGACAGAACAAATTGCATTTCCAGGTTTGTCAATTTTTTTTAGATACGCATCTAAAGTCTGTTCATGACGCAGTTGAAGGCCTGAATAAATCACGTCAAACTCAAGGCCCAGATTCTGAAAATGATTGGCTAAAATTTCTGCCTGGTGCCGGCCCAGGTCTGACAGGCAGTCATAGTCGGCTTTCCCGAAAGAAGCCTGTGCATGGCGAATCAGATATAAAATACTCATATGAATTTATCTCCTGTGTCATGCAATAGTTAAAAGAGTTTGGAATGGTTGTCAATAAACATGCGATACCCCTTTTTTATCTGGTTGAAATCCGCAAACCGTTAATAACAAAATAATCGTTAATAAAGCATGAAAAGTTTTTTACAGGAGCATCAGGAAGTGAGCTGTGTTCAATTTTTTAAAATCGATTGTTTTTAAATTTTTAATTTATATTCAGTATGTTATTTTAAAAGCACCGGTCAAACTTTACTTGAAGGTAAAGATGCTCTTGACAAAAGGTGCTTTGAGCATACAAAATACTTCATTTTATCAATTTTAAACCCCATAGAATTTTCTGTTTAAGGCCGAATACCATTGGATGGCGCTGAAAATAAAAAAATAAGCAATTAAGATAAGATGTTTTTTTAATCCAAGGAATGAAAGGAAAACACCATGGCACAACAAATTGCAGACCGGCGGGATGTGGATTTTGTTCTTTATGAACAACTGGAGATGGAAGATCTGATTAAGCATGAACGATACAGTGATATGAATCGCAAGATGTTTGATATGATTATCACAGAAGCGCGGAATTTTGCTATTAAGGAGATTCTTCCGTTAAACGCTGAAGGGGACAAGATCGGGCTTGTTTTTGAAAACAATCAGGTCAAGGTTCCCGAATGCTTTCACCGTCCCTATAAACTTCTCAGGGAAGGGGAATGGATTGCCATGACGGAAGACCCTGAAATCGGCGGGCAGGGCTTGCCGCATCTGATTTCCCAGGCTGCTGCGGAATATATCGTTGGAGCTGATTTTTCCTTTTCATCGGTGGGGTTTGCCACCCACGGTGCGGCAAAAATGATCGAGGTGTTTGGTACCCAAAAGCAAAAAGATTTATATCTTAAAAAAATGTATTCGGGACAGTGGGGCGGCACCATGGTTCTCACCGAACCGGAAGCCGGCTCAGATGTCGGTGCCCTGACAACGACGGCAGTAAAGAATGATGACGGTACTTATTCTATTTCCGGGAACAAGATTTTCATCACTGCTGCAGAACATGACATGACGGAAAACATCGTCCATCCGGTTCTGGCCCGGATTGAAGGCGCCCCTGCGGGTACCAAGGGGATCTCTTTGTTTATTGTTCCCAAGATATGGGTCAACGAAGACGGCAGCTTAGGTGAACCAAACGATGTTGTCTGTACCGGTATTGAAGAGAAACTGGGGCTGCATGCCAGTCCCACCTGCCAGCTTTCATTTGGCGGCAAAGGCAACTGCCGGGGCTTGCTGCTGGGAGAGGAAAACAAGGGCATGCGGGTTATGTTTCACATGATGAACGAAGCCCGTTTAGGCGTTGGTGCTCTCGGTCTTTTTAACGCATCCAACGCCTATCTGTATGCAGTCAATTACGCCAGGGAACGTGTTCAGGGCCGGGATCTTGCCGATATGCTGAACAAAGAGGCCAAGTCTGTCGAGATTATCAAACATCCGGATGTCAGAAGAATGCTTATGTGGATGAAATCCTATAGCGAGGGTATGCGCAGCTTTGTGTATTATATTTCATATCTGTTTGATAAGGAAGAATGTGCGGCCAGTGAAGAGGAAAAAGCCGGTATTAATGATCTTATTGAAATTTTAACTCCGATTATCAAAGCCTATTGTACTGACCGGGGGTTCGAATGTACGGTTCAGGCCATGCAGGTCTATGGCGGATACGGATATACCAAAGATTATCCTGTGGAACAGCTCATGCGGGATTCTAAAATCAACTCCATTTATGAAGGTACCAACGGAATTCAGGCCATGGACCTTCTGGGACGAAAAATGGGCATGAAAAAAGGCGCAGTTTTCATGAATTTTCTGGCGGAAATTCAGAAAGTGATCGCAACAGCCAAGGAAACAACCGGCCTTTCCGAGCTGGCGGAACAACTGGAAACAGTTGTTAATCGTCTCGGCGGTACTGCCATGAACATCGGTAAAACAGCCATGTCTCTTGATTTTAAGGTTGCATTTTCACATGCGACACCCTTTCTTGATGTAATGGGAGATGTGATCATGGGATGGATGCTTTTGTGGCGGGCAAACGTGGCGGCACCCAAGCTGGAAAAGCTGGTGGGAGATGCCGAAGGTGATGCGCGGGTTGAAAAAATAAATAAAAACAAAAACGCTGCTTTTTATGAAGGCCAGATCAAGTCAGCCGAATATTTTATTCAGACCATCCTTCCGATCACCTTGGGCCGGATGGATTCCATTGAAGCCGGGAGCAAGGCGGTTGTAGACATTCCTGAAGCATCGTTCGGTGGATAATATTATTTTTTCTGGATTCCGGGTCGCGGTCGCTTCGCTCCTTTGCCCGGAATGACGGACTTAAGAATATCAGGTAGCTTCGTTTTATTCTCAACTTGAGCGAAGTGGATAACCAAGTTATTTTTTTCATCAGGCAAAAACAAACAAGGGGTTGGCCGATATCGGCCAACCCCTTGTTTGTTATAAAATTATGAGGCTTTATCCAGCTTTTTGGCCGGGTTTTCAGCTTGAGACTGATTCAAGCTGTCAATGACGACTTCAATGTGTGCCGTACAAAAATCCTTGAATGCTTTTGCAGCTTCTTCGGGATTTTTCCTGATGATGCTTTCGTAACCCCGCCTAAGATGCGTAACGACTATTTTTAACTGGTCCGGTAAATAGCTGATGGATGCCAACTGGATGCGCTCCGCCGTGGGCATGAGTTCAATAGCAATCCTTTCTATCATCGGGTTCCCGGCAATTTTTAATATTTTATGTGCCATTTGGGTCACATTGGTGATATAGAGTTCAAAATTATTGTCTTTAATGCTGGCTTCCAGTTTGGTCATCAGTCTTTCAAGTTCCGCAAGGTCATCCTGTCTGACATTTTCCGCCGCCTTTGAAAACACAAACTGGTAGATGACAATCGCTGTCTCATAGAGATGTTGTATTCTATCTAAAGACAACGCCGTCACCTGGTAACTGCCTTTCAGGGTCCGTTCCACCAGCCAGATTTGTTCCAGCATGCGAAGGGCGTCTCTTACCGGGCTTCGGCTCACCCCCAGTTCTTTTGAAATTTTAGTCTCA